>JBBSNV010000071.1:0-8090 GCA_038260375.1 Reyranellales bacterium | reverse complement strand
TCGAGGGCTATACGGTGATGGCGGGCTATTACAAGCGGCCCGAGGAAAACGCCAAGGCGTTCGATCCGCGCGGCTGGTTGCATAGCGGCGATCTCGGCGAATTGACCGAAGACGGCTATCTCGTGTTCCGTGGCCGCGTCAAGGAGATGATCAAGCCCGGTGGCTTTAACGTGGCAACGCAAGAGATCGAAGAGTTCTTGCAGTCCTGCCCCGGCGTGAAGCAGGCCGTGGTGGTGGGCGTGCCCGATCCGCGCATGGGTGAAGTGGCCTACGCTTATCTCCAACCCAAGGACGGCGAGACGCCAGTTGCCGCAGAGATCATCGCGCGCTGCAAGCAAAGTATTGCTGGTTACAAGGTGCCGCGCTTCGTCGAGATCGTGGCGGAGTTTCCGTTCACCAGCACCGGCAAGGTCAAGAAATTGGAAATGAAGGAAATGGCGCGACGGAAGATTCAATCTTCCGTCGCCGCGCAATAATCGTCAGAACTCAGAGCAGAAAAGGAAAACTACCCATGTTCATCGATCCGGAAGTCGCGTTGAAGAGCGACAAGATCCAGGCGCTGTCGCAAAAATCGACCACCGAGTTCCGCGCGCGGGCTCCGGAATACGATCGTACCTGTTCGATGCCGACCAAGAACATCGAAGATCTGTTCAAGGCCGGTTTCCTGACCTGCGCCGTGACCAAAGAGACCGGCGGCATGGGCTCCAATCTCGACACCGAAGATCCAGCTACCTATCTGCAAGCTATTCGCGTCACCGCGCGCGGTTGCAGCTCGACGGCGCATTGCCTGCAGGTCAACAACCACACTGCTTGGATAATGGACGCGATGGGCACGCCCTATCAGAAAGAGAAATTCGTGAAGCCCGGCTTCACGCGGCCGTATCTGGCTTCATTCGTGGGCTCCGAGCCGACCCGCAAGCATATGTACATCATGAGCACCACGGCGAAACCCGATGGAAAAGGCGGCTATGTCGTCAATGGCGTGAAGAATTATGCCACCAACGGCCCAACCATGGACTACGCCATCATCTTCGCTTCGGTCGAAGGCGTGAACGATTATCAGAACAACCATTTGATGACGATCATCGAGACCAAGCAGCCGGGTGTGCGCGTCGACAACGATTGGTATCGACCGCTGGGCATGCGCGCGGCGGCTAGCCCGATCGTGCATCTCGATAACGTCCATGTGCCCAAGGAACACGTGCTGGGCGAGCCCGGCTCCTATCCGCGCATGCGCTGGCAGGGCAAATACCATCTGGGCTTCACCGCCAATTATCTCGGCACGGCGGAAGGCATGTTCGAATGGTATCGCGATTACGCGACCAAAAAGGGCAAGGCCAAGGACCCGATCATCATGATGCGCACCGGCGAAATGAAGATCGCGCTCAACGCCGCGCAGAGCCTGTTCCATGACGCGATCCGCGCCTGGAAGACCAAGTCGGTGGTCGAAGCGGAATTGCTGTCGATGAGCGCCAAGTACACCGCAGCCCACACCGCGATGAACCTGTCGCGCAGCATCACCGAAGCGGCAGGCTCGACCGCGTTGTTCGAGGAGTTTCCGCTGGGCCGCATGATCCGCGACCTACAGACGCATATCCTGCATGCCGGTCACGACAAGACGGCGCAGATTATGGGCCAATCGCAGCTGGGCGAAGAATTCGACTCCACCCTGCAGCGTTAAGCCAGGAACTAGCGGGCAGTGCTATGGTGCTGCCCGCCGCATTACTGGAAGCCACATGAACTTTGCGCCGATCAAAACCCGCCGTGTGTTCGAGGAGGTCATCGACCAATTCCGCGAACAGCTCAGGAGTGGCGCGTTGCGGCCGGGCGACAAGCTGCCGGCCGAGCGCGAATTGGCCAAGCAGTTCCAGGTCAGCCGCAACGGCATCCGTGAAGCGCTGCGTACCTTGGAAGTGGCGGGCTTCATCGAATTGCAGAAGGGCGCCAAAGGCGGCGCCTTCGTGCGTGAGATCGATTCGCGGCTGATCACCGATTCGATGCTCGACATGCTGCATCTGGGCCGCATCACCTTGGAGCATCACACCGAAGCGCGACTGTGGATCGAATCGATCGCCACGCGTGTAGCCTGCGAGCGCGCGACTGAAGAAGATTTCGTCGCGCTGGAAGCCAATATCGAGCTGGGTGTCGAATTGCTCAAAGCAGGACGGCTGGAAGAGAAGGTCGCGGTCAATATTGAGTTCTACAACATCCTGGCGCGCGCCACCAAGAACCCGGTGCTGATCCTCAACGTGCAATTGTTGATGGACCTGACCACGCATTTTCAACGCCATGCCGAGCCCGATACCGACGAATATCATATCGAGTGGCGCCGCCGTATGGTGAAGCTGTTGCGCAAGCGCGACGCGGAAGCCGCGATCAAGGCGCAGGAAGAGCGCCTGGATCGGCTGCAAAAGCGCTACTACGCGCTGGCCGCCGAGCGACTGAAAGCCAAAAGCAAGGCCCCGCGGCTGGAGCCGCTATCGACCAGATTGTAAAGCGCCATCATCATCGGGAAGAGTCACAAATGGAATTGCAGGGTAAAACTGCCTGGGTGGTCGGCGCATCGGGCACTTTGGGTCAGCAGATCAGCATCGATTTGGCGGCTGCCGGCGCCAATGTCTATGTCTCGTCGCGCGATGCGCAGAAGCTGCAGACTTTTGCCAGTACAGCCGACCGAGAACACAAAGCCAAGCTGCATCCGGTGGCGGCCGATATCACCGATCGCAAATCGGTCGATAATGCTGCGGCCAAGATCATCAAGGAAAGCGGCCGGCTCGATATTCTGGTCAACACCACCTCACTGTCTTTGTTCGGCGATTTCCTCGAGCTCGACGACGAGACCTGGATCAAGGTGCTGCAGACCAAGCAACTCGGCTACATGCGCACCGCACGCGCCGTGATCCCGCAAATGCGCAAGCAAAAGAGTGGCGTCATCGTCAACGTGTCGGGCAAGGGCGGACGCATGCCGCGCGACATCCATTTGCCCGGCTGCAGCGCCAATGCAGCGGTCAATCTGCTGACCAAGGGCCTGGCCATGACCTATGGTAAGGATGGCATTCGCGTGGTGGCGGTATCGCCCGGTGTGATCGATTCGCCGCGTTTGGCCGCGATCCGCAAATCCAGTGCCGATCGCAATAGCCTCGACCAAGCCGCCGCCGACAAGGCGATCCAGGGCTCGAACTATCTCGGTCGCTTAGGGACGGCCAAAGAAGTTTCCAACGCGGTACTGTTTGCCGTATCCGATCGTGCCGGGTTTACGACCGGGACCGTGATCGAGGTTGACGGCGGCTAGCTGCCTTACGTTTGGCTTTGGGTTTGGCGTGGGTTTTGGCTGGGGCCTTCTTGCGCCGCGGCGGCGTTACGGGTTTGAGATTCTGATAGCGGCTGGTGATGCGTTTGAGCATCGCCGTCATTTCGGCCACCGCCGCATCGGCATCGCCGGCGCGCAAATGTTTCATCAACCGCACGCGCGAATCGTACACCAGCCTGCCGTCGCGCGGATCGATGCGGCTGGCGAAGTAGCGCATGATGTCCATCAGCATGGCGACGTTGAGGATCAGCACTGGGTTGCGTGTGGCTTCGGCCAGTACGTTGTGAAACTCGATATTGACCTCGACCCGCTCGAGCTCGCGGCCTTGCTCCAACAACTTGCGGGCTTTTTCGATATTGGCGTCGAGGCGCTTGAAATCTTCGGTGGTGCCGGTCTGGCAGACGATGCGGGTAATCACCGATTCGATCCAGATGCGCGCTTCGGTCAGTTGCTCGGCGCTGATGCGGCCCAGATGCAGCATGTCCTGCAAGGAGGCGGCGATCACCTTGGGATCGGCGGCGGAGATGAAGGCGCCGCCATTGACGCCTTTCTTCAATTGCACGGTGCCGGCACTTTCCAGCACGCGCAGCGCTTCGCGCACCGCGTTGCGGCTGACCGCGAGTTGGATTGCCAAATCGCGTTCGGCCGGCAGCTTGTCGCCCGGCTTCAATTGGCCCGAGACGATCTGCTCGCGGATTTGCATCACGACTTCTTCGAAAATGCGGCGGGCTTTGACGGGAGCGAACACGGGAATTTCCTGGGCGGGACGAAGATGTTCCGCACCATACACAATCGCCCGTTGTGATGTCAGTCTGCCAAAGGTGGTAAAGCCGCGGCGTGGCGCCCGGCGGTCCAGCCGCCGACGAAGCATTCGGCGAGATTGCCGCCGCCCACATAGAGATGGCCAAACTTGCTGCCCAGCTCGCCGGCCGCGTAAAGCCGCGGGATCGGCTCGCCGAACGGGTTGAGCACCTGTTGGTGGATGTTGTGCACCGGCCCGCCCTGGGTGTTGATCACCACCGGATAGATATGGCCCCAATAGAATGGCGCCGACTTGATCGGCACCATGCTGTCGGGCTGGCGGCCGAAATCGGGATCGTCGCGTTTGCCGCAATAGGCGTTCCACTGCACGATGGTCTTTTCCAGGCTGGCCAGCGGAATGCCGGTCTGCTCGGCCAGCGCCGCCAAGGTCGGCGCGCGATGCAGGATGCCCAGCTCGACTTCCTTGGAATTGTCGGCGCTCCATTGGTAATGGTATTGCCGGTCGTTCGAAATGGCGCGGCCGATCGGATACATCTTGCGGCCTTCTTCGTCGAACAGGACGAAGGCGGGGATGCGTGGAAATTTCTGCTGCTTGGAATCGTAGGCGTCGAACGGACGAACGCCGGTGTCGCCCGGATAGGGCGGGTATTCGTCCATGAAGCGCTTGCCGTTCTGGTCGACCAGGATCCAGGCCATGCGCGCCAAAGTCTTTTGCGACATCGGCTTGCCGGCGGCATCGGTCACACCGAGATCGGACACCTGATCGCTGCGGCCCGGCGTCCACATCGGCACCGCTTTCATGTAGAAGGCCAGCGGATAATCGGGGTCGCTGTGCTTCATGCCGTAGGGGCCGTGGTAGTGCCACATGTGCCACAGGTCGGCGCCGACTTCCTGGGCCATGCGGATGCCGTCGCCGGTGTTGCCGACGAACGAGCCGGTCAGCACCGGCTGCGCCTGGAAATATTGCTGCTTCATCTCGGTGCTGTGTTCGTAGCCGCCGCAAGCCAAGATCACCGCCTTGCGCGCGGCAATGCGCTCGAGCTTGCCATCGATCGTCGCGGTCAGGCCGATCACGTTGCCCTTGTGGTCGCGCAGCAGCCGTTCGGCGGTGGCGCGATAGAGCACGGGAATATTTCGCGCGGTGACATTGTCTTCCAGCACCTTGAACAGCTTGGTGCCTTCCTTGATGCCGCGAATGGCGCGATAGGAGGTCAGGCCTTCCAGCGCCGGCACCGAATCGATCTGGCAATAAGCCAACGACTCGTAGCCGGGCAGGGGATAGTTGCCGAGCGCCGGCGTGACCTTCATTTTTGCGCCGACGGCATCGGCCAGTTTTTGCAGATAGGCCGGGATTTCGAACATTCCTTCGGCCAGGCCGCGCATGATGGTGTCTGGTGTGCGCCCGCCGCTGGTCGCCACCAGGTAGCGATAGCATTCCTCGACATCGTTGCAAACGCGGGCGCCACCCGCCGAGACGGCGGATAGGCCGCCAGGATCGGGCATCTTTTCCAGGATGATGGTTTGGGCGTCCGATTCATGGGCCTCGATGGCCGCCACGCCACCGGCCGCGCCGAAGCCAACGACGATAACGTCCGTAACGCGATCCCACTGCGACATCGGGCTAACGCACGCTGCGGATCAAGGATCGACGCGATGCTTGAATTCCGGCGGGCTGTCGCCGGGATGACGTTCCAGCACCGAGATGATCAGGTCGCGCGTCTCGGCCGGCGCAATGATGTCGTCGATCAGCGCCCGCTCGGCGGCGAACTAGCCGTTGCCTTCGTCCAACACCTTTTGCATTAGCTGCGCGCGCAACTCTTCGGGATTGGCCGCTTCCTTGATCTTGCGGCCATGCACCAGCTCGACGCCGGCCGCCGGACCCATGGCGTCGAAGAACGAGGTCGGCCAGCCGACGATGGCATCGGGATTCATGGTCTTGCCGCCCATGGCGATGTAAGCTAGGCCAATCGCCTTGCGCACCACGATGGTGACCTTGGGTACCGAAGCGCCGATCACCGAATTCAGCATGCGGCCCGCGAGCGCCACCATGCGATTCTTTTCCATGTCCGGCCCGACCAGGAAGCCCGGGCAGTCGCACAGGAAGATTAGCGGAATGTGGAAGGCATCGCACAGATCGATGAACTTGCGCGCCTTGGTGCCGCCTTCGTGATTGAGCGCGCCGGCCAAATGCATCGGGTTGTTGGCGACGATGCCGACCGGGCGGCCTTTGACGCGGGCGAAGCTGGTCAGCACATTGCGCCCATAGAGCGGGCGATAGACGAACAGCTCGCCGCCATCGACCAGCATCTGCACCAAGGTCAGCATGTTGTAGCCGCGGCGATGGTTCTCCGACACCAGGGCGTTGATCTTCTCCTTGCCCTCCGGCGTATCGACCATGGCCGGCTTGGGCTCGGCTATTGGTGGCATCTCGTAGCAGCTCGACGGCATGAAAGAGAGATAGTCGCGGATCGCCAGCAGCGATGCCTTTTCGTCGGCGCCCAGGTGATCGGCCTGGCCGGTGACGGCGGCGCTCATCTGACCCGAACCGATCTCCTCGCGCGTGACATCGATGCCGATGCCGACTTTGACCACTGGCGGGCCCGACATGCCCATGAAGCCGGTGCCGTCGACGATGGTGATGAAATCCGATTGTTGGCCCGTGAAGGAGGGGCCGCCGAAGCAGGCGCCCATGAAACAAGCCACGGTCGGCACGCGGCCCGACAGGCGGAAGTGCTCGCGGAAGCGGTTGCCGACGCCGGCAGCGGTGGCGCCATTGATCTCCTGGAAGCGGCCGGCGCCGGCTTCCATCAAGGCAATGTAAGGTTTGCGATGCTTGTCGGCCAGTTCGCGCACGCGCGCGGTCTTGAGTTCGCCGACGCGGCCGCGCGTGCCGGCCAGCACGGTGGGATCGTCGGAGCTGACATAGACGGTGCGGCCGTTGATTTTGCCGGAACCGGCGATCACGCCATCGGCGGGCGAGCGGTCGTACAGGTCGGGATGCTGGCTGCGCGCGAGCACGCCTATTTCCTCGAACGAGCCGGGATCGAGCAGGATGTTGACCCTTTCGCGTGCCGACAGTTTTTCCACGCGCTGCGACTGGGAATTTTTCTTATTGACGAGACCGGGCTCGCGGCCTTTTTTGCGGCGCGCTTCCAATTCCTCAAGCAGTGATTTGTCCATTTTTGTTCCCGTAACCCGTTATCTAGCCGCAGTTAACCCAAAGCAGCGACGCTACGCAACGTCGATTGATACAATTTTTATCGATTGATGCAGTTTGCCTGCGGTGCTTTTGCCCATTCAATGGCAATTTTGACGAGCGGCTTCTTGGGAAACAAGTCACCTTCGAAACTCTTCGCGTTTTCTGTGGGTTACTAGGATGCAGGCCTTGGAACACGATTGCGACGCATAGCACGGTACAGACCCGTTGCTATGTCCGATTGAGCGAAAAACCTGTGGTTAACCAGTCGTTTTTTCAACTTAGCCTTGATTGTTGCACTGCGTAGCGCGACAATTCCCTCGACTTGTATCTAAAAATGTCGCCAGTCGCTCGGCTTACCCGGAGCAATGCGCTGGTTAAGAGGTTGGGAAATCATGGATTTTGCCATTAGCGAACGGCAGCAAGAACTGATCAACAATGCGCGCGAAGTCTACGAGCGCAAGCTCAAGCCGTTTTGCGATAACAACGATGTTCATTCCGGCGCGTGTCATCACGTACGAAGCGTCGTTCATCGTCCGTGACAATCGGGATCTCACCCAAATCTACAACCCGTCACCGACTGCCACGAAATATACGTGCAACCTCTATACGACTTGATCAACGGTAGCAGACGCCCTTCGCTGCGGCGACAATGCGGGGTACGTCTATGATCGCTGCCTTCTCAAGCTTGGCGGCGTAGGGCAAGGGCACATCCTCGTCGCACACGCGGGCGATCGGGGCATCGAGGTCGTCGAACCCTTTCTCCATGCAAAGCGCCATGATCTCCGCCGCGATCGAGCAGGTGGGCCAGCCCTCTTCGAC
>JBBSNV010000070.1:0-8095 GCA_038260375.1 Reyranellales bacterium | reverse complement strand
CCATGACGCGGCGCGCCATGCCGAGCGCGTGCGAATCGTTCATGGCGTAATAATCGGTGACGCCCGAGGTGCGCGAATGCACATCGGCGCCGCCCAACTCCTCCGCCGTGACCACTTCGCCGATCGCCGCTTTGACCAACGGCGGGCCACCCAAGAAGATGGTGCCTTGCTTGCGCACGATGATGGCTTCGTCCGACATCGCCGGCATGTAAGCGCCGCCCGCGGTGCACGAACCCATCACCACGGCGAGCTGCGGAATGCCTTGCGCCGACATGTTGGCCTGATTGTAGAAAATGCGGCCGAAATGGGTAACGTCGGGGAACACGCCGGTCTGGTTGGGCAGATTGGCGCCACCAGAATCGACCAGATAGATACAAGGCAGCTTGTTCTCGATGGCGATCTGCTGCGCGCGCAGATGCTTGGTCACGGTGATCGGATAATAGGTGCCGCCCTTGACCGTGGCGTCGTTGCACACGATGACGCATTCCTGGCCCGAGACGCGGCCGATGCCGGTAATCACGCCGCCCGCCGGCACTTCGTTGTCGTACATGTTGTACGCGGCCAGTTGCGACAGCTCGAGGACCGGCGAGCCGGGATCGAGCAAAGTGCGCACACGATCGCGTGGCAGCAGCTTGCCGCGCGACACGTGGCGGTCCCGCGAGGCTTTGCCGCCGCCTTGCTTGATCGTAGCAACCTTCTCTTTGAGATCGACTACCTGCTCGCGCATGGCTTTGGCATTAGCCTGGAAGGCGGCGGAACGCGGGTCGACGGCAGATTTCAGCACCGGCATGGCATATCCATAAATGGCCGTTTTCCGGGCCTCTGATCGGTCGGCCGGATATGAACGGGCGTTTTCCTGAGCGCAAAAGGTGCCGATTGACGCGGCCGGGAGCAAGAACAAAAAACCCGCGTTGTCTTAGAGCAAGCAGCACTGGCGCCGGTTGCAGACGCGCCTTTAAAATCGGCGCAACGGGGGATTTATGATTAGACCAGGCGGCGGACATTTGCTGCGCCAGATCGGCGCGCACGAACATGCGCGCGTCACCTATATCGAGTTGTTCTTCGATCTGGTGTTCGTGTTTGCCGTCACGCAGCTCTCGCATTCGCCGCTCAATCATCTGACGTGGAGCGGCGCCCTGCACGTTTTGCTGCTGTTCCTGGCGGTGTGGTGGGTGTGGATTTACACCTCATGGGTCACCAACTGGCTCGATCCCGAGCGTACGCCGGTGCGAATATTGCTGCTGGCGTTGATGCTGGCTGGGCTGGTGCTGTCCACCTCCCTACCGGGCGCATTTTACGGCAAGGGCCTGCCCTTCGCCATCGCCTATGTGTTCATGCAGGTCGGCCGTTCGCTGTTCATGTTATGGGGCTTGGGCGACGCCAATCCGACCAACACCAAGAACTTCCAACGCATCACGCTTTGGCTAGCCGCTTCGGCGCCACTGTGGATTGCGGGCGGATTATCGTCCGGCGATGCCCGACTGTGGTTTTGGATCGCCGCCTTGGCCATCGAGTATGCTGGCCCGTCGCTGGGTTTTTGGGTGCCGCGCATGGGCCGCTCGACCACCGGCCATTGGAAGGTCGAAGGTGCGCATCTGGCCGAGCGCTGCTCCTTGTTCATCATCATCGCGTTGGGCGAATCGATCCTGGTTACGGGCATCGCCTTCGCCGAGCTCGCCTGGCGCTGGGTCGAATTTGTGGCGTTCATCGCCGCGTTTATCGGCACGGTGGCAATGTGGTGGATCTATTTCGACACCGGCGCCGACCGCGGCAGCCAGCGCATCTCGCATTCGTCCGATCCCGGCCGCATGGCACGACTGGACTACACTTACCTCCATCTGCTGATCGTGGCCGGCATCATCGTATCGACGGTGGCCGACGAGTTGATCCTCGCGCATGCTTTGGGCCACGCCGAGCCCTCCGCCATTGCCGTGATCATCGGCGGGCCCGCGCTTTATCTGCTGGGCAATTTGCTATTCAAGGCAACCTTGTCCAACCGCGCGCCCCTATCGCATGTGGTCGGCTTGATACTTCTCGGCGGCTTGACGCCGGCAGCGCTCTATATTGCCGCCGCTCCTGTCCGGCATCGCCACCACCGCGGTGCTGATCGTGGTGGCGACCTGGGAGACATTCTCGCTGACGCGCCAGCGGATGCGCGATCACCGCAAAGCGACGTAACCCTTGCCTCAGCCAGCCGCGATGTAACGCTTGAGGTCTTCGGCTTCGTGGCGCGCATCGTCGATCACGCTTTTCACCACGTCGCCGATCGACACGATGCCAACAATGCGCCCGTCATCGATCACCGGCAGATGGCGGATGCGCCGCGCCGTCATCGCTTCCATCACCTGATCGACCGTATCGCTCATGCCGCAAGAAACGATCGAGCGGGTCATCACGGTGTCGATCGTGACCTCGAGGATTGCGCTGCCTTCGTCGGCTAGGCGGCGCACGATGTCGCGTTCAGACAGAATCCCCAGCACGCGCTCGCCGTTCATCACCAACACCGCACCGATGCCGTGCTGGGCCAATTTGGTGGCGGCGGCACGCACGCTGACATTGGCCGCCAGCGCGACAACGGTGCTGCCTTTGCTCTTCAGGATGTCGGACACAAGCATGGCTTCCTCCTGCAGTTGTGGGGAGGTTAGGTCATCGCGACTGGCGCGTTCAGCCCGTAGCCTGTTGTCTTGTGTTCTTCGCCTCGCTTGAACGGGTCGAACGCAGATGCCGGCCATCGCCCTTGGCATCGATCGCGGTGCCGCAGCTCCGCCTTTATCGAACGCGCCCCAGAGCGGCAATGATCCGCCGCCTCCGGCTGGAAAGCAACCCGGCCACATTGCACAGCAGCAAAACTGCCACAGTAGAATCGCGGAAAACCGCCGAGTTCCGCTACGGAACCAAATGGAGCTATCCGCAAGATGTCCGATAACGGATTGAGAACGTGCCTTTTTTTGGTTATCATGCCGGACTTTCGCAGATCGGTCGTCGCCAGACATGCGGGCAATGCCGTGTTCTGCGTTCCGTGAAGAGCTGGGGGAATGTCGTGGCAGTAAAATCTCGAGCGCGAATTGTCGGCGCGGCGGCTCGTCGTCTGAGTTTGGCGGGTGTCGGTGCATTGGCGCTGTGCGCGGCGCTGGGCAGCTCGCCGGCGGTGGCACAGCAAACCGGAGAGGTGCAGGATCTGTTTCGCCAAGTGCTGGCCAATCCCAGCGATGCCGGCGCCAACACCCGATACGCCCAAGCGGCCGAGCGCCAGGGCGAATTGCGCAAGGCCCTGGCCGCCTACGAGCGCATTATCCTGGCCGACCCCAACAACACCCAAGCGCGCGCCGAGTACGAACGCATCAAGGCGGCGCTGGAGCCGGCGCAGACTCACTTCCAGGTCGGCTTCGGCCTGCAATATGAAAGCAACGTACGGCTCGATCCACATGGTGGTCGCAGCGATATCGCCGGCCAGTTGAGCCTGCGCATGGACGACGAACGGCACGTCGGCGGCACCTCATGGCGCACCGGTGTGCAGGTCTATGGCGACACCCATCTGAATTCTGGCAATGCCGACTTTATGTACGGCAGCGTATCGACCGGCCCGGTCCTTACGATGGAGAATGGTTGGCGCATCCATCCCTCGCTCAATGCCGAAGTCGGCGGCGCCAATTACAATTTCCTGTTCTATTCGGTCGGCCTGGGCGCCGCCATCGAGACCCGCGGGGCCGGCTGGCTGCGCGGCATGACCTTTGGCGTCAGCTACGCCGATTTCACCTCATCCAACCGCACCGGTGTATTCCATTCGGAAAACGGTCGCGACGCGGTGGTGGTCGGCGGCAGGGTCAAGCTGGGCTGGGAAAACGTCTTCACCATGCAGGACTTCCTATCGATCGCGCCGGGCGCAGTCTACAATATCGCCCGCGCGCAGGACGACCGGTTCTGGCAGGTCGGCGTGACGGCCGCTTACGCTACCCGCCTCGCCAGCTTCGAAGGCGGCGTGGGCAATGTCTACATGTCGCCCGAAGTGACCTTGCAATATCGCGCCTATGCCGGCCAAGAGCCCGGCCACGGCAATTCGCGCAAGGATACCCGCGTGGTTCCGGGCATGAAGCTGATCGGCACTTACGAGAACAAGACCGTGGTGTTGAGCTATCTCTACGACCACAACGATTCGAACTACAACGACGGCGTCCTGCTCGACGGCCGCCAGTATCGCAATCACCGCGTTGGCCTCAACTTCTATGTGGATTTCTAATGCGCATCACCTTTTTAGCCTCCCTGATCCTCGGCAGCGCTCTGTTCGCGCTGCCCGTCGCGGCGCAAGTCGATATCGGCGTCGCCGCCTCGATAACCAATAAGGTCGACGGCTCCGTCGGCCCGCAAACCAAACCGGTCGTGCTCGGCGATCGGGTGTTCGAGAACGAAGTGATCCGCACCGGCACCAACAGCAAAGGCCAGCTGCTGTTCCGCGACGAAACCGCCGTCACGGTCGGTCCGGATTCGGAAATCACGCTCGACAAGTTCGTCTACAACGCCGCGGGCAACTCCATCTCGCTCAGCGCCACCAAGGGCGTGTTCCGCTTCATCAGCGGCAGCGCACCGAAAAACGCTTACGAGATCAAAACGCCATCGGCCACGGTCGGCGTGCGCGGTACGATCGTCTATATCGGCCTGTTGCCGGACGGCACCGGTCTTTATTACGTCGGCGAAGGCGGCATTGAGTTGAAAACGGCGTTCGGCGTGTTCAGCGCCAGCGAAGGCGAAATCATCGTCATTCGCCCAGGTGCCGCACCGGAAGTCGGCAAGCTCAAGCCCTGGCAAAAAGCGCTGTTCGCCGCGGTGTTCGATCCCGACAAGAAATCGGCCGATCTGCCCAGCGTGCCGGGCATGCCCGATAAGGGCAACGACCTGAAAAACCTGCTGCGCAGCCAGGGCCAAATCATCGATTGCTATAACTCCTTCCAAAGCGAATACGGTTGCGGCTACGGTTTCCGCCGCCGCAACTAGCTTTCGCAACCTGCGCAGTTGTCGAACGAAACGGGGCCGGCATGCGATTGCCGGCCCCGCCTCTTGTCCACCCGATTGCACGCGCCTAGTCTTCGCTTCAGCCTCGACAAGGAGAATTTTATGCGCCTAGCCATTGCGATCGTCATGGCCTGTTCGCTGGGTGGCGTTTTGCCGTCCATGCTATCGGCCCAGCCGGCGCGCGATATCGGCATCGCCGCCACCGTGGTAAACGGCATGGACGGCACCGTGTCTTCACAACGGCGCAACATCGGATCGGGCGATCGGTTGTTTGCCAACGAGGTCGTCGAAACGGCCAAGGACGGCAAAGGCCAATTGCTGTTCCTCGACGAGACTTCACTGACTGTCGGGCCCGCATCGCGTCTGACCCTGGACAAGTTCGTGTTCGATCCCGACGCCTCACGCAGCGTCGTCAGCATGACGGCGGTAAAAGGCGTGTTCCGCTTCGTCAGCGGCAGCCTGCCCAAGCAAGCCTACGAAATCAAAACGCCCGCCGGCGTGGTCGGCGTGCGCGGCACGATCTTCGACCTGATCGTGCTGGCCAACGGCGATGTCATTTTGCGCCTGGTCGAAGGCGGCCTGGTGTTCACCACCCTCACCGGCCAACAGCTCGAGGTGAATCGCTTGGGCCAAGTGCTGACGGTCACCAAGGCTGGTGTGGGCAAATATGCCACCGGTCTCGATGGCCAGCAGGCGGCATTGCTGGCGCCGATCCTGGATCTGGCGGGCAGCGGCGGCGGCCAGGTCATTCCGACCGATCGCGCCAATGAATTGCGCGATCAACTGCGCGACAGCAAGCCGACACCCAACAACGATTGATGACCGCCCAGCCCCTCGCCTTTCCGCTCGGCGATATCGAAGCGGCGGCCGAGTTCGTTCACCGCGACGTAGCGCCGACGCCAGCGATCCACTGGCCACTATTGTCAGAGCGCGCCGGCTGCGAGGTTTGGGTCAAGCACGAGAACCACACTCGGCTGGGCGCTTTCAAGGTGCGTGGCGGGCTGGTCTATGTCGACCGGCTGCTGCAATCGGGCCAACGCCCCAGCGGTATCATCGCCGCCACGCGCGGCAATCACGGCCAGAGCGTGGCCTTCGCCGCAAAACGCGCCGGACTGCGGGCGGTGATCGTAGTGCCGCACGGAAATTCGACCGAGAAGAATGCCGCCATGCGTGCTCTAGGCGCCGAACTGATCGAGCACGGCAGCGATTTCGACGCGGCGCTGGAGCATTCGCGCCATTTGGCGACCGAGCAGAACCTGCACCCCATGCCGTCGATGCATCCTTGGCTTGTGCTGGGCGTGGCCAGCTACGCGCTGGAACTTTTCAACGCCGCCCCACCGCTGGATGCGGTCTATGTGCCGATCGGCCTGGGCAGCGGCATCTGCGCCACGATTGCCGTGCGGGACGCGTTGGGCCTGAAGACCGAAGTGATCGGCGTGGTGGCGGAAAGGGCTGCGGGTTATGCGCTGTCTTACAAGGCCGGCAAGCCGGTCGCCACCAACAGCGCCGATACCATCGCCGACGGTTTGGCGGTGCGGACGCCCGATCCGGTCGCAGTTGCCACCGTGCTGAAGGGCGCCGCGCGCATCGTCACGGTGAGCGAGGACGAAATCCGCGCCGCCATGCGCATCTACCACAGCGATACGCACAACACCGCCGAACCGGCCGCGGCAGCGCCGCTCGCGGCATTGCTGCAAGAACGGTCGAAGCTCGCCGGCAAGCGCGTGGCCGCGATCCATAGCGGCGGCAATGTCGATGCCGCGTTGCTGGCGCCGATCTTAATGCAAGCCTAGACCCTGCGATCCTGGCCGATATTGCTGGAAAAGCGCGGCTTGCTGAGCAGCCGGCCGTAATCCTCGAACATCAAGTTCATGGCGATCGACAGCCGCTCCTCGCCCGAGCGGTTGGGATCGACCGAATGGCGCAGCCAGGCGGGGAACAGGATGAGCTGGCCGGGCGCCACATCGACCGTGACCAGGCTGGCATTGTTATGCGACGGCTTGACCACTTTGGGCGACATGACATGGGCCTGGGGCCGCGGATCGATGAAGTTGATGTTGTTGCCGCCTTTGGGCGCGCGCAGGTAATAGACCACGCTGAGGAAATTATTGGGATGGACGTGCTCGTGATGGCTGGTGTCGGGCGGGCCGAAATTGGCCCAGGCGCCGCTGATCAGCAGCGGGCTCTTCTCGAATCCCAGGAAATCCATCACACCGTCGCCCGCCACCATAACCCGCTTGTTCAGCTCGGCCATCTCGGGCCGGCCCTGTAGATCGGTATCGGTCTGCCAGGTGCGGCCAGCGGAATATTTATCGGCAGCGGGCCGCATCGCCGACAGCCAGTCGAGCAGTTTCTTGTTGATCGGTTCGTAATCCGCCGCCGGCAATTCGTGCTGCCAGACGAAAGTCGGAAACAGCGGAAACACCGCCTTGCGCTCGAAGTATCCCGCCGGTTTGGCCGTGTCGCTCATGCTCGATCTCTACCTTTGCTTTACCAAGCCAGCGCTACGCCGTCGTAATTGTAGAACTTGCCGTTATCCGACGACTTCAATCCGGCAATTACCTTGCTCATGCCGGCGACGCTGTCTTTGGGCGTGACCGCCGCGTTCTTGCCGCCCATATCGGTTTGCACCCAACCGGGATGAAACACTGCGCAGATGATTTTCTTCGATTTCAGGTCGAGCGACAGGCTCTTCCAGCCCGCGTTGAGCGCTGCCTTGCTGGCGCGGTAGGCGTACATGCCGCCGCCGTCGTTCAGCTCGATACTGCCCAAACGGCTGGTGATAGCCACCAACTTACGCTCCTTGCTCGCGGCGACGTTGTCGGCAAAGGCTTCGGCCATCTTGACCGGCGCCACGGTGTTGGTGCGCAGCACGTCCATGGCTCGGACCGCTTCCTCGGCGGGGACCACCACCACCATGCCGACTCCGAGGTTGAACACCTTGCGCATCTCCTCGTCGCTGACGTCACCGATGTGCTGGATCTCGGCGAAGACCCTCGGCACCTCCCACGAGCGGACTTCCAGCACTGCGTCGGCGTTCTTCGGCAGGACGCGTCCGAGGTTGCCCGGCAGGCCGCCGCCCGTGATG
>JBBSNV010000069.1:0-8121 GCA_038260375.1 Reyranellales bacterium | reverse complement strand
TTGTCTGCCGGCGAACCCGGCTCGACCCGCGCAATCAAGGCGCCGCCGACTTTATCCAAGCCCATGGCGCCGGCGATGTCAGGCGTCACGTCCTGGATCTGCACGCCGACGCGGCCACGCTGCACCTTGCCGTAGGCGACCAACTGATCGGCCACGATATGCGCCATGCGGATCGGCACGGCGAAGCCGATGCCGACATTGCCGCCCGACGGCGCCAGGATTGCGGTGTTGATGCCAATCAGCTCGCCGCGCAGATTGACCAGCGCGCCGCCGGAGTTGCCCGGATTGATCGAAGCATCGGTCTGGATGAAGTCTTCGTAGCCTTCGATCTTCAGCCCACTGCGACCGGTGGCGCTGACGATGCCGGAGGTCACGGTCTGACCGAGGCCGAACGGATTGCCCACCGCCACGACGTAATCGCCGACTTCCAGCTTGTTCGAATCGCCAAGCGGCAAGGCGGTCAAATTTTCGGCCGGGATTTTCACCACCGCGATGTCGGTGCCGGGATCGGTGCCGACCAGCTTGCCGGTGAAGCTGCGGCCGTCCTTTAAAGTGATGACGATCTTGTCGGCCTTATCGACCACGTGATTGTTGGTCATCACGTAGCCATTCTTGGCGTCGATGATGACGCCCGAGCCCGCCGCCATCACTTTGCGTTCCTTAGGCTGATCCGGCATGTTGAAAAACTTGCGGAACTGCGGATCGCGGAACAGCGGGCTGGATTCCACGGCTTCCCGGCCCTCGACCGCGACATTGACCACGGCCGGCGTGACCTGGCGAACCAACGGCGCCAAGCTTGGCAATGGCGCGACATTATTCAACGCTGATGGGTTCAACGCCGTCGGCGTTTCCGCCCAGGCCGGCATTAGGCCGGCCGATATGCCCAATACCGCGGGCGCAACCGCCGTCAGAACGGCAGCAATTTTGAAAAACCGCATAACAGACCTCCAGACGCGGGAGAAAACTCCGGGTGCCACAGCATGGCGATGCATGCTCATTTGGGGTGGGAATCGGGCAGGTTTGTGGCAAACGCAAAAAACTTTTCGTGTAGTTTTGCCGAACGCCTAGAACGTCAGCATTGCGTCAGCAATAGATACGATCGAGGCATCACTCCCCCTTGCCACCATGGAAAGGCCAGCGCCGGCGGCAGTGTCGTTTGTACCGCGCGTCGTGTCGCGAAAGCCACAGGTCGCGGCACAACAAATTTAGAGCGCTTCACCCTTGATCAGGCGCGGCAGGTCACCCAAAACTCCCATGGCGTGGCGCATGAAAAACTTCTTGAGCGGCGGGATGCGGTTGACCGCGCCCAGGCCCAGATCGCACACCAGGCGCAACGGCGCGATGTCGTTGGAGAACAGCCGATTGAGCGCATCGGTGGCCAACTGCAAGGTGACGATGTCGAAGCGCCGCCACGCCTGGTAGCGCGCCAGCACGTCGGCCGCGCCGATATCGCCGCCCAGCCGCGCCGCATCGACCGCGATCTCGGCCAAGGCCGCAGCATCGCGCAAACCGAGGTTCAACCCTTGGCCAGCGATAGGATGGATGGCGTGTGCCGCATCGCCCGCCAACACGGCGCGGCCGACCACATAGCGATCGGCATGCTGCAGCGACAACGGAAACGACCAGCGCCCGCCGATCGCAGCCACCACACCGAGATGGTCGCCGAAGCGGCGCTGCAATTCGCGCGCGAAGCGTTCGGCATCGAGCGCCAATAGCGCGGGCGCCACAGTTTTGGTCTCGGTCCATACCAGCGACGAGCGATGGCGGCCTTGGTCGTCGTCAGCCATCGGCAAGATGGCGAACGGCCCGGCCGGCAGGAATTTCTCCTGCGCTAAATTGTTGTGTGGTTGCTCGTGCACGACACAGCAAACGATGGCGGTCTGGGTGTAATCGAAGCGCGATAGCTTCACGCCCAGCTTCTCGCGCAACGAGGATAGCCGGCCTTCGGCCACCACCAGCAGCGAAGCCGACAAACGGCGACCGCTGGCCAAGGTCACGCGCGCGGCCGCACCATCTTGTTGGAAGTCATCCACGCTGTCGGGCGCCAACAAAGTAGCGTTGGGCAGGGATTGCAGCCGGCTGTGCAAGGCCGCGCGCAGCAAGCGGTTCTCGACGATGTAACCGAACGGTGCGATGCGCCCATCCGGCGCCGGACCGAGATCGGCCGGGTTGAAATGCAGATGCAGCAGCGATGGGCCGTCCGACACGCGAATGCCGGCGATGGCGCAAGCGCCATCGGCCAGGGCGTCCCACACGCCCAATTGCTGCAGCATCAAATGCGAGCCGTAAGCGATGGCGGTGGTGCGACCATCGAAGCCCTGGTCGGCGGCCTGCGCCGGCGTCATGCGATCGACCAGGGCCACCTTCAGCCCGGCACTGGCCAAAGCAATGCCCAGGGTCGACCCGATCAGCCCCGCGCCGGCCAGGATCACGTCGTATCGGTCGACCGCCGCCACGATCGATGGGTCGTCGTTTTGCATGGCTTGAGCCTGACCAAATTTGTCTGGTCCGTCGAGCCGCACGCTGTCACACGCTGCTTGGCCCAGGCCAATTTGCCCCGATCTGAAGGCCATATGCACTAAATTTAGTCAGTTTTGTTCAATGACTGAGAACGAACCAGCCAATTTTGCTGCAGTGCAGCCAAATCGCCGAGGAAACGCTTACTTTACGGGTTTGGCACGGTTCTTGAGTCCTAGTTCAGCGGTCGCCGGACTAACTCTGCGTCCGACCCCGGCTTTAAGCCGGGCGGTGGGGCAAAAGCCGGCGGGCAGTGACACGTTTTGAAAGAGGGAACAAACCATGAAACTCGTGGTGGCCATCATTAAGCCCTTCAAGCTGGACGAGATGCGCGACGCACTGACTTCGCTTGGCATCCAGGGCCTGACGGTGAGCGAAGTGAAAGGTTTCGGCCGGCAAAAAGGCCAGACCGAGATCTATCGCGGCGCCGAATACGCAGTGAACTTCCTGCCGAAGATCAAGATCGAGGTCGGTGTCACCGACCAGCTGGTCGAGAAAGTCGTCGAAGCGATCCAGAAGGCTGCCAACACCGGCAAAATCGGCGACGGCAAGATCTTCGTGCTCGACCTGGCGATGGCGGTGCGCATCCGCACCGGCGAAACCAACGCCGACGCACTCTGAGAGGGGGACGAATTTATGAAGACTTTAGTCAATAAACTCGGTGCGGCCGTTGGCGCCGCCACCGTCATGCTGGGCTGGGCCGTCGAGGCCTATTCCCAAACCCCGGCTCCGGCCGCCAGGGCTCCGGCGGCTGCGCCCGCGGCGGCACCTGCGGCGGCGCCGGCGCTCAAACTCGATAGCGGCGACACCGCCTGGATGCTTACCTCCACCGCGTTGGTGTTGTTGATGACCATTCCCGGCCTGGCGCTGTTCTACGGCGGCATGGTGCGCAAGAAAAACGTGCTGGCGACGGTGATGCAAAGCTTCGCCATCACCTGCTTGGTCACAGTGTTGTGGATGGTGGTGGCGTATAGCATCGCCTTCACCGGCGACGGTGCCTATATCGGCGGCTTCAGTCGCTTCTTCCTCAAGGGCATGGGCGTCGAGGCGATCAGCGATCTGGCCAAGACCATTCCGGAATCGGTCTACATGACCTTCCAGATGACCTTCGCCATCATCACGCCGGCGCTGATTGCCGGTGCTTTCGCCGAGCGCATGAAGTTCTCGGCGATGCTGGCCTTCATTGGCTTGTGGCTGATCCTGGTCTATGCGCCGATCGCGCATTGGGTCTGGGGCGGCGGCTGGCTGGGCGGCTTGGGCGTGCTCGATTACGCCGGCGGCACGGTGGTGCACATCAATGCCGGTGTAGCCGGCTTGGTTTGCGCTCTAGTGCTGGGCAAGCGCAAAGGCTTCGGCCACGACAACATGGCGCCGAACAACCTAGTGTACAGCTTGATCGGTGCCTCCTTGCTGTGGGTGGGCTGGTTCGGCTTCAACGCGGGCTCGGCGGTTTCTGCCGGCGCCAGCGCCGGCATGGCGATGGCCGCGACGCAGATCGCCACCGCTGCTGCGGCCTTGGCTTGGATGTTCGCCGAATGGGCGACCAAGGGTAAGCCGAGCGTGTTGGGCATCATCTCCGGTGCGGTGGCGGGTCTGGTGGCCATCACCCCGGCTTCGGGCTTCGTCGATCCGACAGGCGCACTGGTGATCGGCCTCGCGGCCGGTGTGGTGTGCTTCTGGGCGGCGACCAGCCTGAAGAAGATGCTGGGTTACGACGACTCCTTGGACGCCTTTGGCGTGCATGGCATCGGCGGCTTGCTGGGCGCCATCTTGACCGGCGTGTTCGCCACCAAGGCGATCAAGGGCGGCGACGACGCCGTTGGCTTGATCGACGGCAACGCGGGCCAGGTGCTGATCCAACTCGAAGGCTGCATCGCCACCATCGTGTGGTGCGGCGTGGTGACGTTCATCATCTTGAAGGTGGTGGATGTGGTAATCGGCCTGCGTGTTAGCGAAGAAGTCGAGGTCGAAGGCCTCGACATCAACCTGCACGGCGAGACCGTTCACTGACTTTCAAACCTGGCCGGGGGTCAATTCCCCCGGCCATTTCGACCAAACCCGGTCTCCGCAAGGAGGCCGGGTTTTTCTTTGCGGCCATTGTCATTGCCGTCGTCATCACCGTTTTCGCTTGAATGCCCTAGTCATCCTGACGTTATGATGGCTGCCTAAAAAAGCGCCAAACGCATCGGGGAAGCCGCCTATGAAAATGGTCATGGCCATCATCAAGCCATTCAAACTCGATGATGTGCGCAACGCATTGATGTCATTGGGAATACAAGGCCTGACGGTGAGCGAGGCCAAGGGCTTCGGCCGGCAGAAAGGCCAGACCGAGATTTATCGCGGCGCCGAGTACGCCATCAACTTCATCCCTAAAGTGCGGCTGGAAGTGGCGGTCGACGATGCGCAGGTCGAGGCCGTGGTCGAAGCGATCCGCCGCGCCGCCCACACCGGCAAGATCGGCGACGGCAAGATTTTCGTCATGGAATTGGGATCGGCATTGCGCATCCGCACCGGCGAACAAGGCGCGGACGCACTCTAAGGGGGAGAGACTGCCTATGGCTGGGGGATCGAGAATCGCGGCCGCTTGCGCCGCGATGATGTTGTTTGGTGGGTCGGCATTCGCAGCCGAGGGCGCAACGAAAATCGATAGCGGCGACACGGCGTGGATGCTGGTGGCCACCGCGCTGGTGTTGATGATGACCCTGCCCGGCCTGGCATTGTTCTATGCCGGCATGGTGCGCAAGAAAAACGTGCTGGCAACCTTGGCGCAATGTCTGGGCATTTGCGCGTTGGTCTCGGTGCTGTGGATCGCGTTCGGCTATAGCTTGGTGTTCACGCCGGGCAATGCGTTCATCGGCGATCTCAGTCGCGCGTTTTATCTCGGCGCGGCAATGGACAGCGTGCATCCTTTGGCCAAGACCGTGCCGGAATCGGTCTTCCTGATGTTCCAGATGACCTTTGCCATCATCACCCCCGCGATCATCGCCGGCGCGGTGGCGGATCGGCTGAAATTCTCCGCATTACTGCTGTTTACAGCCCTATGGCTGGTGCTGGTCTATTGTCCGCTGGCGCATTGGGTTTGGGACGGTGGGTTCCTGGGCCAGGCCGGCGTCTTGGATTTCGCCGGCGGCATCGTGGTGCATATCAATGCCGGCATCGCCGGTTTGGTGGCGGCGATTTATCTCGGCAAGCGGCGCGGCTACGGCGTCGACAACATGGCGCCGCACAACCTCACTCTGTCGGTGATCGGCGTATCGATGCTGTGGGTCGGCTGGTTCGGCTTCAATGCGGGTTCGGCTTTGCTGGCCGATGCACGCGCCGGCATGGCGATGCTGTCGACGCACATGGCGGCAGCGGCAGCGGCACTCACCTGGATGTTTGCCGAGTGGCGCTTGATCGGTAAGCCATCGGTGCTGGGCATTGTCTCCGGTGCGGTGGCAGGGCTGGGCACGGTGACGCCAGCTGCGGGCTACATCACACCGGTCGCCGGTCTGCTGATCGGCGCGGTCGCCGGCATGGTCTGCTTCTGGGCCTCGGTATGGCTGAAGCGTCGGCTGGGCTACGACGATTCGCTCGACGTGTTCGGCGTGCATGGCGTGGGCGGCATTATGGGCACCATCGCCACCGGTGCGCTGGCCACCTCGGCCGTGGCCGGCGCCGATGTCAGCGGCTGGATCGATGGAAATTTCAACCAGGTGCTGACCCAGTTCTACGGCGCCGGCGTTGGCATCCTGTGGAGCGGCCTCGGCACTCTGGTAATATTGAAAATCGTCAATGTTTTGGTAGGGTTACGTGTCACCGACGACGTCGAAATCGAAGGCCTGGACCTCAATCTGCATGGCGAGATCCTGCATTGAGGCCGGCCAGCCCATAAATCCCCGCTAAGCTCTTAAAGTAGGCGAGAAAACCAGGCTATCCTTTTGATGGAAATGGATTCCTGGTTCCAGTATAAAGGAACCCGTGGGGTCCGGGAGGCCCTGCGCCTCAGCGGAAGCACCATGCTCAATCCAAAACTCGACCGGCTGCAGGACTACCCGTTCGGCCGTTTGGCCACCCTGATTAAAGACATCGCGCCGCCCAAGGGCCAAACGCCGATCATCATGTCGATCGGCGAGCCGCAGATGAATCCGCCGGCTTTCGTGCCGCAAATTCTGGCGCGCGAAGCAGCCGGCTGGGGCCGTTACCCGCCGCCGTATGGGTCGCCCGAACTGCGCCAAGCCATCGCACAATGGATCACGCGCCGCTACGCGCTGCCGCCCGGCACGATCGACCAGAACAAAAATCTTTTTCCCGTGGCTGGCACACGCGAAGCGCTGTTCCAGGCGGCGCTGGTTTGCGTCCCCCAGGACAAGAACGGCACCCCGATCGTCATGCTGCCCAACCCGTTCTATCAGGTTTATATCGGCGCGGCGGTGATGAGCAATGCCGAGCCGTTCTACGTCGATTGCGTGGCGGAAAACAATTTCCTGCCCGATCTGCACAGCATCGACACCGCAACCTGGCAGCGCACCGCGCTGGTCTATCTCTGCACGCCGACCAATCCGCAAGGCGCAGTTGCCAGCCTCGACTACATCAAGCAGGCGCTCGAACTATGCCGCCGCCACGATGCGTTCCTGATCGTCGACGAATGCTACGCCGAGATCTATCGCGACACGCCGCCGGCCGGCGGTCTGCAGGCAGCGATGGAGATGCATGAAGGAAAAGGCGATCCGTTCGCCAACCTGCTGGTGTTTCATTCGCTGTCCAAGCGGTCCAGCGCGCCGGGCCTGCGCTCCGGTTTCGTCGCGGGCGATGTGAAAGCGATCGATCTGATTTCGCGCCTGCGCTCTTACGGCGGCGCTTCGATGCCGCAGCCGATCATGGCGGCGTCGACTGCGCTGTGGCAGGACGAAGAGCATGTTCGCAACATTCGCGCGCATTACAACGAATGCTTCGACGTGGCGCAGCAGATCCTGCACAACCGTTTCGGCTTCTTCAAACCCGATGGCGGTTTCTTCCTGTGGCTCGATGTCGGCGACAGCGAACACGCCACGCGCGAGTTGTGGGGCAAGGCCGGGGTCAAGGTGTTGCCGGGCGCTTACGTGGCGCGCGGCGAAGGCGCCCATAATCCGGGCAGGCGCTATATCCGCGTCGCGCTGGTACACGACGTGGCAACCACCAAGAAGGCGCTGTCGCGCCTGGCCGAAGTTTTGTGAGCGGCCTGCTGTGAACGATCGTCAACCGATGTTCATTGGATAAGCCGATGACCTTGATGAACCTGCCCAGCGAACGCAAACGGCGCTTTCTGCCCGAAGGCGCCGGCCCGTTCATTCGTTCGCGACTGATCGAGGCGCTGGGCGCGGCGCTGACGTTGCTGGGCGTGGCGTTCTTCCTGGCGCTGGCCACCTTCAATCGCGGCGACCCGTCGTTCAACCTGGCAACGCCGCAGCAGCCGCACAATCTGTTCGGCCTGACCGGCGCCTATACCGCCGACTTCCTGCTGCAGAGCATCGGCCTCAGCGCCTGGCTGCTGGCGTTCGTCGTCACCATTTGGGGCCTGCGCCTGACGCGCAAGCACGCCATCCCGCGCTTCCCCGTGCGCCTGATCCTGTTCCCGGTCACTCT
>JBBSNV010000068.1:0-8124 GCA_038260375.1 Reyranellales bacterium | reverse complement strand
GCCGCCCGACGAGCCGCCGGCCGAATATGCCGGATTGTATGGATTGCGGAGTGGGCCGGTGGCGCAAGTGTGGCTGCCGGCCGAGAAGCAGAGATCCTCGCACGCCGCCTTGCCAGCGACGATGCCGCCGGCATCGAGGATGCGCGTCACCACCGTGGCATCGACGTCGGGCACGTAGCCTTCCAACAGGCGCGAGCCGTTCATCATCGGCACGCCGGCGACGCAGATATTGTCCTTGATCGCCACCTGCTTGCCCGCCAGCGGCCCCTTGGCGGCGCCCTTGATGTCGCATTTCCAGTACCAGGCGTTGAGCGGGTTCTCTTTTTCGCTGGGGCGATAGCCCGGCGTGCGCGGGTAATTCACCGGCAGCTTCGGCTCCACCATCTCGTCGAGCCGCGCATAGGACGCCATCGAGCCCGCCATCAAGCCGCGGAACGAGGCGGCATCGGCGTCGGTCAAAGTCAGGCCGAATTTGCGGCCGATCTCTATCAGTTGCTGCGGCGTGGGCAGGCGGGGTGCCGTCGTCATGGATTCCTCCGTACTTTACTGGCGCTGGCGCGTGTGCTGGCTTAAAGCCAATTAGAGGCGGCTTTATTTTACTTTTCAATCAATTTTCCCCCAGTGCATACTCCCGTAACAAACCGATCACCGGAGGAAGCATCATGACCGTCAAACGCGCCACCTTGGGCCAGCTGCAAGAGATCGTCCGCGACCTGGGCATGTCCCTGACCGACGAGCGCGCCGCCGAATTCCTCGGCCTGATGCAGGGCAATTTCGACGCCTACGAATTGCTCGAACAAATGCCCGACTACAAGCCGGAAGTGAAATACCCGCGCACGCCGGGCTATCGCCCCGAAGGCGCGGAGAACAAATACAACGCCTGGTACGTCAAGAGCACGATCAAGGGCGCCGCTACCGGCAAGCTGGCCGGCAAGACCGTCGTGATCAAAGACAATGTCTGCGTCGCCGGCATGCCGATGATGAACGGCGCCTCGACCTTGGAGGGCTACACGCCCGATCTCGACGCCACCATCATCACGCGCATCCTGGATGCCGGTGGCACCATCCTGGGCAAAGCGCATTGCGAGTTCTTCTGCCTGTCGGGCGGCAGCCATACCAACGCCGTGGCTCCGGTACACAATCCATGGAAGATGGGCCACTCGGCCGGCGGCTCCTCGTCGGGCTCGGGCGCGCTGGTGGCGGCGGGCGAAGCCGACATGGCGATCGGCGGCGACCAGGGCGGCTCGATCCGCATGCCGGCCTCGTTCTGCGGCCTGGCCGGCATGAAGCCGACTTGGGGGCTGGTGCCGTACACCGGCGTGATGCCGATCGAAGCCACCATCGATCACACCGGGCCGATGACCAAGGACGTCGCCGACAACGCGCTGTTCCTCGAAGTGCTGGCAGGCGAGGACGGGCTCGATCCGCGCCAATATGCGCCCCAGGTGCACGACTACACCAAGGCGCTGGGCAAGGACGTCAAGGGCATGAAGATCGGCGTGGTCAAGCAAGGCTTCGGCCATGCCAATTCGGAAAAGGACGTCGATGCCTGCGTCAAGGCCGCGGCGGCGCATTACAAGAAGCTGGGCGCCATCGTCGAGGAGATCGACCTGCCGATGCACGCGATGGGCGCGGTAATCTGGACGCCGGTGGCGTTGGAAGGCCTGCAGGCGCAGATGATGCACGGCAACGGCATGGGCTTCAACTGGAAGGGGCTCTACACCACCAGCCTGCTCGATGCGCATGCCAATTGGCGGTCACGCGCCGATGAGTTGTCCGACAGTTTGAAGATCTCGATGTTCGTCGGCGAATACTTCATCAAGCATTATCGCGGCCACTATTACGCCAAAGCGCAGAACCTGGCGCGCAAGCTGAAAGCAGCCTACGACTCGGCGCTGACGCAATACGATTTGCTGTTGATGCCGACCGTGCCGGTGAAATCGACGCCGATCCCGCCGGCCGATGCGCCGCTGGCGCTCTATCTGCAACGCGCCTTTGAGATGATCGGCAACACCGCGCCGTTCGACGTCACCGGCCATCCGGCGATGACGGTTCCTTGTGGGTTACGCGATGGCTTGCCGGTCGGCATGATGCTGGTCGGCAAGACTTGGGACGAGCCCACCATCTATCGCGCCGCCCACGCTTTCGAGCAAAGCGGCGATTGGCAGAAGATGTAGCTGGTTATGCCCCTCTCCTGCTTGCGGGAGAGGGTGGCCGAAGGCCGGGTAAGGGTGCGCTTCTCGTTAGAGAAGGATATGAGTTTTTCTATCGATGACACCCTCATCCGCGCTTCGCGCACCTTCTCCCACTTCGTGGGGTTGGCTTGGCCGGCACGCCAACTTCCACTGGCCAACCCCAAGCCCGGGAGAAGGGCAAAATTCGACCATGACCTCTCACTAACCGTCGTTTCCGTGGCGGCAAAGCGCCCGATTTCACGAGATGGGCCGTAGTACTGGGAAATTACTTGAAAAGTAAAATAGCTTGTCCTTAAAATGCGGCAACGGCGCGCGGCGGTTCGCTCTGCGGGCCGCGGTCAACGAGTGACCGGGCTGGATTATGCCGGCAGGACACTGCATCCTATCAACCGACCCCCAAAGACGGTGACATCCCATGAAATTTGATCGCAGGCAGTTCCTGAAATCCACCGCCGCCACCGCCGCCGTTCTGGCCGCGCCCGGCATAATTTCCTCGCGCGCCTTTGCCGCCGACACCATCAAGGTGGCGTCGATCCACGATCTGTCCGGCGGGCTCGACATTTACGGCAAGCCGATGGCCGACGCGCTGGTGATGGCGGTCGAGGAGGCCAATGCCGCGGGCGGTCTGTTGGGCCAGAAGATCGAGCTGATCAGCTACGATCCGCAATCCAACATGCAGCTTTACACGCAATACGCCACCGACGCGGCGCTGAAGCAGAAAGTGGCCGTCGTGCATGGTGGCATCACCTCGGCCTCGCGCGAAGTCATCCGCCCGGTGCTGGGCCGCTACAAGACCTTGTATTTCTACAACACCCAATACGAAGGCGGCGTGTGCGACCGCAACGAGTTCACCGTCGGATCGACGCCGTCGCAGCAGGTCGAGAAGCTGGTGCCGATCAACATCAAGAAATGGGGCAAGAAGGTCTACATCGTCGCCGCCGACTACAATTACGGCCAGATCACCTCCGAGTGGGTGAAGAAATACACCAAAGACAATGGCGGCGAGACCGTAGCGGTGGAGTTCTTCCCGCTCGACGTGACCAATTTCGGCCCCAGCATTGCGAAGATCCAAGCCGCCAAACCGGACTATGTGTGGTCGGCGCTGGTCGGTGGCGCGCATATCTCGTTCTATCGCCAATGGGCCGCGGCCGGCATGAACAAGAAGATCCCGATGGCCTCGACCACCTTCGCGCTGGGCAACGAGCACATCGTGCTGTCGCCGGAAGAAGCCAACGGTATCGTCGTGGCCTACAACTACTTCCAAGAACTCGAGACGCCGATCAACAAGGCCTTCGTCGATCGCTTCCACAAGCGCTTCGGCGCCGACTATCCCTACATCACCGGCCTGGCGGTCGGCACCTATCAGGGCTTCTTGCTATGGGCCGAGGCAGTCAAGCAGGCTAAAACGGTCGACCGGCTCAAGGTGATCGAGACCCTGGAGAAGGGCACCTCGGTGGCCGCGCCCTCGGGCAAGGTGACGATCGATCCGCCGACCCATCACTGCATCTTGGACATCCATGTCGCCGAGGTGGAAAACAAGAAGCTGAAAGTGCTGCAGAGCTTCCCGCAGCTGCCGCCGTCGGACACCGCGGCGGTGTGCAATCTGATCAAGAACCCCAACGACAACCAGCAATACATTATCAAGCTCTAGTCGCCGGTACGGCCGGGCCCGGAAATTTCCGGGTCCGGCCGGCCCGATGCGCCTTGCATAAGAGCGCCGGGTTGGGGAGAAATTAGGAACAGATCGCTGGCGCCGCGGCTTGGTTCGCGGGCAGCCGTTTCATCGGGGGTCCGTCGCCGGGCCAGCCGATTGCTTGGGGGATCGCGTATCGTGGATCTGGTCCTGTTCCTGGCCATTCAAGTGGTTTACGCCATCGCCGGGCTGGCGCTGATCAGCATCGGCCTGGCGATCATTTTCGGCATGATGCGGGTGATCAACCTGGCGCATGGCGAATTCCTCATGCTGGGCGGCTACAGCGCCATCTTTGCCACCCAACAGGGCGTCAATATCTGGATCGCCATGCTGATCGTGGCGCCGGTGGTGGTGGGCATCATCGGCGTGGTGGTGGAGCGGGTGCTGATCCGTTTCCTCTATGGCCGCATGATCGACACCATGCTGGCGACCTGGGGCCTCAGCCTGTTCCTGATCGGCCTGGTCACCTCGATCTTCGGCAATACCACGGTGGGCATCTCGGCACCTTTGGGCGCGACGCAGATCGGCAATTACTCGACCTCGATCTACAGCCTGGTGCTGATCGGCATCACCGTCTTGCTGCTGTTCGGCATCTACCTGGTGCTGCGCTATACAAGGCTCGGCCTATTTGCCCGCGGCACCATGCAGAACGCCAACATGGCGGCTGTCCTTGGTTTGAGCCCGCCCAAAATCTACGCCGTGACCTTCGGTATCGGTGCCGCGTTGTCGGGCCTGGCCGGTGGTTTGCTGGCGCCGATTTCGGGCGTCATTCCGACCATCGGCGCGGCCTATATCGCGCGCGCCTTTATCACGGTGATTGGCGGCGGCGCCTCGATCCTGACCGGCGTGATCTCCGCCTCCACGTTGTTCGCCACCATTCAAGAAGTGGCGATCTATTTCACCACTCCGGTGTTCGGCGTGGTGGCGGCGCTGGCCGCAGCCATCATCCTGATCCGCGTCCTGCCGCAAGGCATCACCGGGCGGTTCTTTCGGAGAGGGCTGTGAACCGTCGCGCTTGGAACATCGTCGGTCTGGCATTGGCCGGCGCGTTCGGCCTGGCCATGCTGATCGGTCTGCCCGAAGTGTTGGAACTGGCCACGCTTCTTGATGCTACCGTCTATGTCATCATGGCGATCCTGGCGCTGAGCCTGGCGCTGATCTGGGGCTATGGCGGCATCTTGTGCTTCGGCCAGGCCGCGTTCTTCGGCCTGGGCGCCTATAGCTACGCCATCATGATGTTCAACATGGGCGAGAGCACCGTGCCGGCGCTGGTCGGCATTGCCCTGCCGGCCGCGTTTGCCGCCCTGCTGGGCTATTTCATGTTCTACGGCCGCATCAGCGATGTCTATCTCGGCGTGATTACGCTGACTGTAACCTTGATCCTGTTCAACTCGATCAACTCCACCGCCGGGCCGGAATATCATATCGGCGTCGCCAAGCTGGGCGGCTACAACGGCGTGCCGGCGATCGCGCCGCTCAACCTGCCGTTCAACGCTGCGGCGCAACTCGACCTCTACGACATGTTCTATCTGTCGATGGGCTTGTTGATTCTTACCTATTTCGGCCTGCGCTGGCTGCTGGTGCGCCCGTTCGGCAGGGTCATGGTGGCGATCAGCCAGAACGAGCGCCGCGCCGAGTTCCTGGGCTACGACGCGCGCGCTTATAAGCTGGCCACCTTCACCATTGGCGGCGCGCTGGCCGGTATGGCCGGCGTGTTGTTCGCCAATTGGGGCGCATTCGTCAGCCCGACCATTTTCGGCCTGGCGCAATCGGCGCAGATCATTATCTGGGTGATCGTGGGCGGCCGCGGCACCTTGATCGGCCCGATCGTCGGCTGCATCGGCATTCAGTGGCTGACGGCTTGGCTCGGCACCGTGCAGCTGGGCGGCAAGCCAATGGGGCGCTGGATCGAGAACGCGCTGGGCGGCGATTTCGGCCATAGCGTGGGATCGGTGCTGGGCGTGATCGATCTCAGCAACTCCAACCTGGTGCTGGGCGCGGTGCTGCTGGCCTTCGTGCTGCTGGTGCCGAAGGGCATCGTGCCGACCATCGCCGATTTGTTTCGCTTCGTGGTGCCGTTGCGCCGCGCGACGCTGACATCGAAGCTCGAAACCGAGGAATTACCGTGACCGCGCCCGGCACAGAAAAAGTACTGCTGGAGACCCGCGATCTCGGCATGCGCTTCGGCGGCGTGCAGGCCGTCAGCGGCGTGAACTTCAAGCTGATGGAAGGCGAGCTGCGCTGCCTGATCGGCCCCAATGGCGCCGGCAAAAGCACCTTCTTCAAGTTGTTGACTGGCCAGTTGGTGCCGACCCAAGGCCAGGTGCTGTATCGCGGCCAGGACATCTCGCATTCCAACACCCACGACATCGCCCGGCTGGGCATCGGCATCAAGACCCAAGTGCCCAGCGTGTTCGACGGCTCCACGGTGCGCGAGAACATCTGGATCGCGGCCAATCGCGGCCAGTCGGCGCGCCAAGCCAATGCCAAGGTCGAGGAGATCCTCGAGCTGATCGCGTTGGGCGATGTTGCCGAGCGGCTGGTCGGGCAATTGGCGCATGGCCAGCGCCAATGGGTCGAGCTGGGCGTGTTGTTGGCGGCCGAGCCCGAGCTGATCCTGCTTGACGAACCGGCGGCTGGCATGACGCATGACGAGGTGTTGAAGACGGCGGCCTTGATCCGCGATATCAACAAGACGCGCTCCCTGATCGTGGTCGAGCACGACATGCAGTTCATCCGCCTGATCGCGGCCAAGGTCACGGTGCTGGACCAGGGCCGGGTGCTGGCCGAGGATTCGTTTGCCAACATCCTGGCCAACCAACAGGTGCGCGACGTCTATCTCGGCAAGCGGGCCGTGGCATGAGGAGAGGCGCATGATGCTCGCGGTCGATAACCTGCACGCCGCCTATGGCCGCATCCCGGTGCTGCATGGCGCGAGCTTTGCCGTCGCCGAGGGCGAGTTCGTCGGCATCCTGGGCCATAACGGCATGGGCAAGACCAGCCTGTTGCGCGCGCTGATGGGTTTCCTGCCGGCCACCGCCGGCACGGTGCAATTCCAAGGCAGCGACATCACCAAACTGGCGCCCTACAAGCGCTCGCGTCTGGGCATGGGCTATGTGCCGCAAGGCCGCGATATTTTTCCCGCTTTGTCGGTGTTGGACAATCTGCGCATGGGTTGCGCCAAGGAGCAGGGCGACGATAGCCGCTTGATTGAGGGCGTGCTGAAGGAATTCCCGCGGCTCAAACGCTTGCTCGATCGCCAGGGCAGCGCGCTGTCGGGCGGGGAGCAACAACTCTTGGCCATTGCGCGCTGCCTGTGCGGCCGGCCGAAGCTTCTTTTGCTCGACGAGCCGACCGAAGGCATCCAGCCTTCGATCATCGACGAGATCATCGAGACCTTGCAGCGGCTGAAAGCTTCGGGCGGCTTGACCGTGATCCTGGTCGAGCAGAACCTCGACTTCATCGCCGCCCTGTCGCAGCGCATCCTGCTGATCCAGAAGGGCGCCATCACCCGCGAGGTGACGCCCGAACAATTGAGCAACCCCGACCTGGTCGGCGAATTCGTCGGCATGTCCAGTTAAGCGCCATGCGGCGCGGGGCGGGTTAAATATTTGCCCCTCTCCCGAGGCTTGGGGTTGGTCGTGGCCGGCCAAGCCAACCCCACGAAGTGGGAGAGGGTGGCCGAAGGCCGGGTGAGGGTGTTGTCTCACTCAGAACAAGAGTTTGTGTTGTTGCGCCAACGCGTATGAACACCCTCATCCGCGCTTCGCGCACCTTCTCCCGCAAGCGGGAGAAGGGCATGAAATCAACAGGGGAGACGCATCATGGATCTCGAACTCAAGGGCAAGAAGGCCGTCGTGACCGGCGGCACCAAGGGCATCGGCCGCGCCGTGGCGGAGAAGCTGGCAGGCGAGGGCGCCGACGTGGCGATCTGCGCGCGCAACGCCGATGAAGTCGCCGCCACCGTCAAGGCGCTGCAAGCCAAGGGCGTCAAAGCCAGTGGCGCCGCCATCGACATCGCCAAGGCATCGGACTTGAAGAAATGGATCGCCGATTCGGCGCAAGCCTTGGGCGGCATCGACATCATCGTGTGCAATGTCAGCGCACTGGCGGTCAACAAGGACGAGGAGTCCTGGGCCGCCGAATTCAACGTCGACATGATGGGCACGGTGCGCGCCATCGAGGCCGCCATGCCCTATCTGGAGAAATCCAAAGCGGCCTCGATCGTGGTGATCT
>JBBSNV010000067.1:0-8175 GCA_038260375.1 Reyranellales bacterium | reverse complement strand
GAAGTGATGATCCGCGACATCCTGCCGGGCTTCATTCGCAAGACCGAGTTGTCGCGCGAGCGTTCGGAGCAGCGTCCCGAGCGTTACAATGTCGGCGACAAGCTCGACGCCAAGGTCACCAACATCGACAAGGCAACCCGCCGCGTCGTGTTGTCGGTCAAGGCGCGCGAAGTCGACGAAGAGAAGGCGGCGATGGCCGAGTTCGGTTCGTCCGATTCCGGCGCTTCGCTGGGCGACATTCTGGGCGCGGCCATGAACAAGAGCGGCACCCCAGAAAAGAAGTAACCTGGTACCTTACCCGGCCCCGGTTTGGGGCCGGGATGTCTAGCTTGGGCCCATATCCGGCCCATATCCGGCCCAGCGTTTATCCACGCAGTTCACAGAAGCCCCGGGAATCGCTCCCGGGGGCTTTTCGTTGCCGGTGACCTTGGCCGAGCCCGGATTATCCCCGCAGTTCACGTAAGCCCCGGAATCCACCTGCTTGGCTGTCGTTTCAAGGGCTTACTGGCGAATGGCTCGCGGTACGGTCGAAATGGCGGGATTTCGCGGATTTTGGCGGGATCGGCAAAAAATCCAACAAATCAAATGGGTTAATCTTGACTTGTCCCTAAGTCTTTGCCACGCTTGGTAATTAAGCCGCTCGTTCGGGCGGCGGGGAATTTCGGCCTGCCAATTTCGAGACGACCGCAATGACCAAGTCGGAACTGATTCTCAAGCTGGCGGAGATGAATCCGCATCTCTATCAGCGCGACGTGGAGCGCATCGTCCAGACGATTTTCGACGAAATCACGGGTGCGTTGGCGCGCGGCGATCGGGTCGAATTGCGCGGCTTTGGTGCGTTTTCGGTCAAGAAGCGCGACGCGCGCGTCGGCCGCAATCCGCGCACCGGCAGCACGGTTTCGGTGGCGGCGAAATACGTGCCCTATTTCAAGACTGGCAAGGATTTGCGCGAGCGGCTCAATGCCGACGAGGGCAAACCGGTCGGCGAAACAACGCCGGGCTGATCCACGGGCTGATTGTCGTATTGTTACGGCATGCTTGCGGCCGCGCCGGGCCGCGGCTTAACTGCGTTTGAGAGACAGTAGGGTGCGGCGATGAAAAAACTCCTGGTGCGGCTGGTCCTGTTGCCGGTGCTGCTGGTGGCGGCGGTATTCGCGCTGTCCAACCGCGAAACGGTTGAGCTGTCGTTGTGGCCGTTGCCTTGGGCAGCCCAAGCGCCGCTGTTCTTGCTGCTGTTGGCAACGTTACTGCTGGGCGTCTTGATCGGCGCCGGTTTGACCTGGGCCGCCGGCTGGCAGCATCGCAGTAATGCGCGCGAGCATCGCCGTAACAACGAGCGTCTGCAACGCCAGCTCGACGCCGCCAAGCTCGAGGCGTTGAAGCCGCGCATGGTAACGCCGGTGACCGTGTTGCCACCACCCGCCAGGATGCCGGCCAATAAGCCCGCCAATATTTCTGCCGTGTCCGACCGAGCCCTCCAGCCGCCGCCCAGCTTCACGCCGGTCAACCGCGTTCGCTGATGCGCATCTTCGACGCCGCCGCGACCGACCGGCTGCTCGACGACCGCGCGCTGATCGATGCCATTGCGGCGCTGTTCCGCGATGGCGCCGAAGTGCCGCTGCGCCATCACCACACGATTCAGACTGAGGGCACGCCCGCCACCTTGATGTTGATGCCGGCCTGGCGTCCTCGCGCCGCAAATCAGCGTTATGTCGGCATCAAGATCGTCACGGTGTTTCCCGATAACGGCGCCCGCAATTTGCCAGCAGTCTATGGCCAGTACGTGCTGCTATCGGCCGAGACCGGCCAGCCGCTGGCCTTGCTCGACGGCACGGCGCTGACGCGACGCCGCACCGCTTGTGCCTCGGCGCTGGCGTCGCGCTTCCTGTCGCGGCCCGATTCGATGCGCCTGCTGATGATCGGCGCGGGTTCGCTGGCGCCGCATCTGATCCGCGCGCATGCCAAAGTGCGGCCGATCCGCGAAGTGGCGATCTGGGGCCGCTCGCCCGACAAGGCCAAGGCGCTGGTGGCGCGCTTCGACGGCGGCGACCTGACGATCGAGGGCGTGTCGGTGTCCCACGCGCCCGACATCGAACGCGCCCTGCCGATCGCCGATATTGTCTCGTGCGCGACTTTAGCCAATCAGCCGCTGGTGCAAGGCGTGTGGCTGAGGTCGGGGCAGCATCTGGATCTGGTGGGCGGCTTCACGCCGACGATGCGCGAGGCCGACGACGAGGCGGTGCGCCGGGCGCAGGTGTTCGTCGATACGCGGCAGGGCGCCTGCGCCGAAGCCGGCGACATCGTGCAGCCACTCAAGAACGGCGTGCTCAAGCAAGACGATGTGCGCGCCGATCTATTCGAGCTATGCCGCAATGCGCATTCGGGACGGCGCAGCGCCGGCGAGATCACATTGTTCAAATCGGTCGGCACGGCGCTTGAAGACCTGGCCGCCGCCGAATTGGCCTTTGCTCAAGCGGGCGCCCAAACGGGCGCCCAAGCGAGCTAAGACAAGCGGGCTAAATCGAGAGCGTTAGAGCGGGCAGTCGGCGTCGCGCGCGCGCGTCTTGTCGAGCGATTCGACCAGCTGGTCGATCATTGCCCGGCCGGTGATCTTGGCCGATTTGAAAGGCGTGTTGCAGGTCGCCTCCCCGCTCCAAACCACGGCGCCGCCTTGCTCGCGATAGACCGTGATCGTCAGATGCATCGGGCTCAAGCCGCTGGGCGTGGGCGAAGTCGGCTTGAAGGCCGGCGCCTTGCTGGCGGGGATCGGGCTTTCTTGCGAGGTGGAGGTGCCGGCGCCGACGCCGGGCGGCGTTGGCGGCGGGTTGGCATTGGTGCCGGCCAGGCTGGGGGCGGGCGCCACGTACTCGATCGCCAGCTTGACTGCCAGGGTGCCGGACGAGCCGACCGGATTGCCATGCGCGGTCAGACGCTGTTTGAAATAGTCGTGCAGGTCGCGCTGCACCTCGCCGGCATTGACCACGGTCAGATCGACCTGCAGCTTGCTCTTGCCGATCGGCTGGTAGGATTTGGTCACCAAGGAGCCGGCCTTGATCGGCGGCACCGGTGCTGCCGGATTGACTGGCTTGGTCGGTTGCGCAAAAGCCTGCGCGGCCAACAGCATAAGCGATGCGATTGCAACGACACTGAATTTCATGACCGCCCCCGCCGAAGATGATCGATCCTGACGCTTATCGACGGCGGCGTCCATTGGCGTCGTCCATTGGCGTCGTCCATTGTTGCCGCCGATCATGCTAGGCTCGCTTCATGCATGTTCTGATCGTGGGCGGCGGCATTTATGGCACTTCTGCCGCCTGGGCATTACGCCGGGCGGGCCACCGGGTTTCATTGATCGAGCGCGATCGGGTGCCCAGCCGCCTGGCCTCGTCGAGCGACCGGCACCGGCTGATCCGCTACGCCTATGGCGACCAGCTGGGCTACATGCGCATGGTGGGCGACGCCTATGCCGCCTGGAAGCGGGTGTGGGCCGATCTCGGCCAGCGGCTTTATGTGGAGACCGGCACGCTGGGCCTGGCCGAGAAGGTCGACGGCTGGTCCGAGAAAGCGCTGGCCGCGCTGCAGGGCGACGGCCACCAGGTCGAGGAGCTGTCGCGGCCGCAACTGGCCGAGCGCTTCCCGCTGCTCGATCCTACCGGCGTCGAACATGCGTTCTACCTGAAGAGCGGCGGCACCTTGCTGGCGCAGCGCATCGTCGCGACCCTGGCCAAATGGCTGCGCGCCAACGATGTCACGATTTACGAAGGCGCGGCGGTAAGCGCGATCGATCGCGACGCTGCGCGTGTCACTCTGGCCGACGGCCGCACATTGTCGGGCGATCTGGTGTTGGTGACGGCCGGCGCCTGGGCGCATGAGTTGGCGCCCGAGCTGAAAAGCAAAGCGGTGGCGTCGCGCCAGGTGATTACCTATCTGATGCCGCCGCCCGGCACGGTTGCGGCCTGGGCCAAGCACCCGATGATCCTCAATATCGGCACCGGTTTTTATCTGGTGCCGTCGGTGATCGCGCCCGATGGCCGCGCCACCGGCTTGAAAATCGGCGACCACACCTTCAGCCGCATCGGGCATCCCGAGCGCGAACGCGACGTGGGCAAAAGCGAAACCATCGAGCAGTTGGAGCTGTGTCGGCGCCGGCTGAAGAACTTCGCGCAATACAAGGTCGAGGAAACCAAGACCTGTTTCTACACCGTCACGGTCAACGACAGCGAAGAGTTCATCGCCCAGCCCTTGGGCAAGGCGGCTTGGCTGTTGTCATGCTGTTCGGGCCACGGCTTCAAGTTCGGCGCGGCGATCGGCGAGGGCTTCGCCGCCCTGGTCGGCGGCAAGATTGCGCCCGAGGCCTTTACGCGCTGGGTGGCCGGCGCCACCGACGTGCAGAGCCCGGTGGCGCGCTAAAATTTTCACCCGCTTGCCGGTTGGCCTGCCGGCCTTTATACCGGCGCGCTAGAGCAAATCGCCTTTTGACGGAAGCGCTTTGGCTTGCGTCAAAAAGGCGTGAATTTGCTCTACACTTTAGGAATAGAGCGGATTCACAGGGCCAGACGGAAGCGTCGTAGTGCTTCCGTCTGGCCCTGATCCGCTCTAGCAGGAGGCAGCGATGAGCCAGGCAACCGACAAAACCTATTGCGCCATCGACACCATTGATATCGGCGTGGCGGCGCGGCTGATCGACCGGCTGCAGGGCGCGGTCGGCGGCATCAAGCTGGGCTTGGAATTCTTCACCGCCCACGGCCCGGATATGCTGCGCCGGCTGGTCAATCGCGACGTCCGCCTGTTCCTCGATCTCAAGTTGCACGATATTCCCAACACCGTGGCCGGCGCGGTGCGCGCCGTGGCGCCGTTGCAGCCCGATTTGCTGACCATCCACGCCTCGGGCGGTCCGGCGATGATGCGCGCGGCCCGGGCCGCCGCAGAAGAAGCAGCCGCCAAAAATGGCACGCGGCGGCCCAAATTGTTGGGCGTGACGGTGCTGACCAGCCTCGATCAAAGCGATTTGACGGCGGTGGGCATGGCGCTTGCGCCATTGGATCAAGTGCGCCGTCTGGCGGCGCTGGCCCGCACCAGCGACATGGACGGCGTGATCTGCTCGCCGTTCGAGATCGCCGCGTTGCGCGCCGATTGCGGCAAGGATTTTCTCTTGGTAGTGCCGGGTATTCGCCCCGCTGGCTCCGATGCCGGCGACCAGAAGCGCGTCATGACGCCGGGCGAAGCGGTGGCGGCGGGCGCCGATCATCTAGTGATCGGCCGGCCCATCACCGAAGCCGACGATCCGCGCAAAGCGGCGCTGGCCATCGCCGAGGAGATCGCTGCGGCGATCGAGCGTTCCGGCCGCCGCGCGCGCGCGGCGCACTGAGATGGGAGTCGTTGTCAAAATCTGCGGCATCAAATCACCCGAGGCGATAAGCGCAGCGTTGCGGGGTGGCGCGCGCTATATCGGGCTGAATTTTTATTCGTCCAGCCCGCGCTCCGTGACGCCGGTGCAGGCTGCCGCGCTGGCCGTGAAAGTGCCGGCCCATGTCGCCAAGGTCGGCTTGTTCGTCGATGCCGATGACGCAACCTTGGCTGCGACCCTGAAAGAGGTGAAGCTCGATCTGCTGCAACTGCATGGCAGCGAGACGCCGCAGCGCGTGGCCGAGATCAAACGCAAATTCAAACTGCCGGTGATGAAAGTGGTCAAGATCGCCACTCAAAGCGACGTCGATGGCGTAGCTGCCTTCGTCGCTGTCGCCGACCGGCTGTTGTTCGATGCGCAGGAGCCCAGGAATGTCGAAGGCTCGCTGCCCGGCGGCAATGGCTTGGCGTTCGATTGGTCATTATTGGCCAAGCGGCAATGGCCGTTGCCCTGGATGCTGGGCGGCGGGTTGACGGCAGAGAATCTACCCGCCGCTATCGCCGCGACCGAAGCGGCGTGCGTCGATGTCTCATCCGGTGTCGAGGAACAACGCGGCGTGAAGAGCGTCGAAAAGATCGCACGCTTTCTCGCCGTAGCGCGCAGCCTGTAATCGCCACCACTCCCGCACATTGACAGGGTTGTCCGCGTCTGCTACGGGAGCCCCTCACTTGGAAATCGAGCCAATGCCCCTGCCCAATACCTATCGCGACGGCCCTGACGAGCGCGGCCATTTCGGCATTTTCGGCGGCCGCTATGTCGCGGAAACCTTGATGCCGGTGATCCTCGAACTGGAAAAGGCCTATACGGCTGCCCAGGCCGACAAAAGCTTCCAGGACGAGTTGGATTACCTGCTGGAACACTACGCTGGCCGGCCCAGCCCGCTGTATTACGCCGAGCGCCTGACCAAGAAACTGGGCGGCGCCAAGATCTACTTCAAGCGCGACGAGCTCAACCATACCGGCTCGCACAAGATCAACAACGTGCTGGGCCAGGTGCTGTTGGCCAAGCGCATGGGCAAGACGCGGGTGATCGCCGAGACCGGCGCTGGCCAACATGGCGTGGCCACGGCAACCGTGTGCGCGTTGTTCGACATTCCCTGCACCGTGTTCATGGGCGCGACCGACGTGGCGCGCCAATCGCCCAACGTGTTCCGCATGAAGCTGCTGGGCGCCGAAGTGCGCCCCGTGACCGCCGGCTCCGCGACCTTGAAAGACGCGATGAACGAAGCGTTGCGCGATTGGGTGGCGACGGTCGAGAACACCTTCTACGTGATCGGCACGGTGGCCGGCCCGCATCCTTATCCCGCCATGGTGCGCGACTTCCAATCGGTAATCGGCAACGAGACGCGCGAGCAGATGATGAAGGCCGAGGGCCGGCTGCCCGACACGTTGGTCGCTTGCATCGGCGGCGGCTCCAACGCCATGGGCTTGTTCCATCCCTTCCTCGACGATCGCGACGTGCGCATCATTGGCGTCGAAGCGGCGGGCCATGGCCTGGAGAGCGGCATGCATGCGGCGTCCTTGAGCGGTGGCCGCCCTGGCGTGCTGCACGGCAACCGCACCTATTTGTTGCAAGACGCCGACGGGCAGATCACCGAAGCGCATTCGATCTCGGCCGGGCTCGATTATCCCGGCATCGGCCCGGAGCATGCCTGGCTGAAGGAAAGCGGCCGCGCCGAATATGTTTCGGCCACCGACGAAGAGGCGCTGGCGGCGTTCCAATTGCTGTGCAAACTTGAAGGCATCATCCCTGCGCTAGAGCCCGCGCATGCGCTGGCGCATGTGTTGAAGCTCGCGCCCACCTTGCCCCAGGACAATCTGCTGGTGATGAATCTGTGTGGCCGCGGCGACAAGGACGTGTTCGCCGTCGCCGAGCGCTTGGGCGTGAAACTGTGAGCCGCATCGGCGCGCGCTTTGACGCGCTTAAAAAGGAAGGCCGCGGCGGGCTGATCACTTTCACTACTGCGGGCGATCCCGATCTGGAGACTTCGTACCAGATCCTCAAAGGCCTGCCGGTGGCCGGCGCCGATCTCATCGAGTTGGGCATGCCGTTCACCGATCCGATGGCCGATGGCCCTGCCATCCAGGCCTCCGGTCAACGCGCCTTGAAGACCGGCATCACCATGGATGCCACGTTCGGCCTGGTGCGCCGCTTCCGCGACGAGACCGGTGACGACAAGACGCCGATCCTGCTGATGGGCTATTACAATCTGATTTATGCGCGCGGCGCCGAAGCCTTCTGCAAGGCGGCAGCCGCCGCCGGTGTCGATGGCTTGATCGTGGTCGATCTGCCGCCCGAAGAAGCTGATGAACTGAAGCCTTACGCCAGCGCCGTCGATATCGACACGGTGCTGTTGACCGCGCCGACCACCGATGCCAAGCGTCTGCCCGCGATCCTCGAATACGCCTCGGGCTTTCTCTATTACGTGTCGATCCTGGGTGTGACCGGCACGCGCTCGGCCACCGAAGATGCGGTGCGCGACGCGGTGAAGCGCCTGAAGCAGCAAACGCCATTGCCAGTCGCGGTCGGTTTTGGCATCCGCACGCCGGACCAAGCCGCTGCCGTGGCGCGGGTCGCCGACGCAGCCGTGGTCGGCTCGGCGATCGTCGATAAGGTGCGCGCCAATCTCGACGGCAATGGCAAGGCCAAGCCCAATCTGGTGGGCGAGGTGCATGGCCTGGTGCGCGACCTGGCCAAGGGCGTGCGCAACGCGCGCAAGTAACAGTAAGCGCCGTAAATACGCCTCGCCCCGCTTTAGCGGGGAGAGG
>JBBSNV010000066.1:0-8204 GCA_038260375.1 Reyranellales bacterium | reverse complement strand
TTGATCACGGGGACGGTCGCATACTGCGCCATCTCCAAGAGCTTCTCCTCGGAGGTGGTGCGAATCATGATGATGTCGACATAGCGCGACAGCACACGCGCGGTGTCGGCCACGCTTTCGCCGCGGCCCAGCTGCGTATCGGTATGGCCCAGCATCACCACCTGGCCGCCCAGCTCGCGCATGCCGATCTCGAACGATACGCGGGTGCGGGTCGAGGGCTTCTCGAAGATCATCGCCAGGGTCTTGCCGACCAGCGGCTGGGCCTGGTCGCTGCCGCTCTTATAGGCGCGGCCGCGATCGAGGATGTCGCGCAAGGTGCCGCGATCGATTTTGTCGAGATCGAGGAAGTGGCGCGGCTCTGTTCCGTTCGCTTTCTTGTCCACTGGCATCACGCGGCCTTTTCCAACTCCTGGCATGCCAGTTCGACTTTCTCCATGCCTTCGTCGATCTGTTTTTCATCGACGATCAAGGGCGGCAACAGGCGGATCACGTTGTCCGCCGCGCCCACCACCAGCATGTTGTGGCGGAACAGCGCGTCGATTAGCTTGCCGTTCTCGATCGTGCAGCGTAGCCCGGCCAGCAGGCCTTGGCCGCGCACTTCAGCCAGAATCTTCGGATGCTTGGCCACAGCCATGGCCATGCGCCGATGCATCAACTCGCCCATCGCCGCGACGTGCTCGAGGAAGCCCGGCGCCAGGATGACGTCGAGCACCGCATTGCCGACCGACATGGCTAGCGGGTTGCCGCCGAAGGTCGAACCATGGGTGCCGAACTTCATGCCAACGGCGGCTTTTTCAGTGGCGAGAATGGCGCCGACCGGAAAACCACCGCCCAGCGCTTTGGCGGTTGCCAGTACGTCGGGCTTGATGCCGGCCCATTCATGAGCGAACAACTTGCCGGTGCGGCCCATGCCACATTGCACTTCGTCGAAATACAACAGCAGGCCGTATTCGTCGCACACGGCGCGAAGTCCGCGTAAGTAATCGGCATCGGCCGCGCGCACGCCGCCTTCGCCTTGCACCGGCTCGACCAGAATGGCGGCGGTCTCGTCGGTTATGGCGTGGCGCAGCACGTTGAGATTGCCGAACGGCACGTGATCGAAGCCCGGCATCTCAGGCTCGAAGCCTTTCAGGTATTTCGCGTTGCCCGCCGCCGCCAGGGTGGTGAGCGTGCGGCCGTGAAACGCCTGATGGCAGGTGATGACGCGGAAGCGGCCGGGATTGCCGGTCTCGTCGTGATATTTGCGCACCAGCTTGATGCCGCCCTCGACCGCCTCGGCGCCGGAATTGGCAAAGAACACGGTGTCGGCGAAGGAATGATCGACCAGCCGCTGGGCCAGCTTCTCGCCCTCGGGGATGCGGAACAGATTGGACACGTGCCACAGCTTCTCGGCCTGCGCCTTGAGCGCGGCGACCAAATGCGGGTGGGCATGACCCAGGCCAGTGACCGCGATGCCGCTGGCGAAATCGAGATAACGTCGGCCATCGGCGGTAAAGAGGTAAGCTCCTTCACCCCGCTCGAAAGCGACGTCTCTACGATCGTAAGTCGGCATCACTGCGGGAATCACTGGTGTCCCTCCCTGTAGGTTTGATCTGGCTTAGAAGCGAGCCGGGGCCTGTTCACGCGAACCGGCCCCGGAAAAGCGGCAAATATCAGTGTCCTAGGATGGCCTGTCAATATTGCCGCCGCAACCCAGCCCCGCGTCCAGCGAAGCCTGCGGCCCGTCATGCCCTTGCAAGGAAACTCTGTTATCAAGGGCTGCCGGCGGGGCAAAAAGCCTTGCCGGCGCCTTGTTGCGGCCATGTTAGGCCTCGACTTTAGCCCTGTGTCGGGGTCAGTTGCGTCCCTGCTTTGCCCCTAAGGGCAATACCTCCGTTTCCCGATCGCCTTTTGCTCCTTATGAGGTTTCTCGTGCGCCATGTCTTGCGCCTGCTGTCGCTGCTTGCTGTTGCCGCGACATTTGCTTTCACCGTTTCCGCCGCGCGGGCCGACGACGCCAGCGATGCGCGCGCTTTCGTTGAAAACGCCGCGGCCCAAGTGCGCGCCGCCGCGCCGCAAGCCAATCAGGCCGGCGATCAGCGCGAGCGCTTCGTGAAAATCCTCGACCGCGATTTCGACGTGGCGGCGATGAGTCGGCTGGTGCTGGGCCGCTATTGGGCCAAAGCCAGCGAGCAAGCGCGTCAGGATTTTACCGCTGCGTTCCGCGCGTATTTGGCCAAGAGCTACGCGCCGCGCTTTTTCGTCTATGCCGGTCGGCCGATGACGGTGACCAGCGCCCGCGCGGGCAGCGACGGCATCACCTCGGTACGCACCGAAGTGCAGGAAGCCAGCAACCGCTCCGTCGGCGTCGATTGGCATGTGGCACGCACGGCCAATGGCATGCGCATCGTCGACGTGGTGGTAGAGGGTGTCAGCATGGGACTGACCCAGCGCGACGATTTCGCCAACTATCTGCACAACAACGGCGACGACGTTGGCAAGCTGACCACCTTGCTGCGCGACCGCAGCAAATAACCAGTAAATAACCAACCGATCGCCGGCCAATAGCCCGCCAATAGCTCGCCTGTGCCCGGCCCATTGCCCATGCTAGAACCGGGCGATGGCCCAGGGCACACCATCAGCGCCGATCGTCTGGCTGCTGCGCACCGATAAAGCGGGCGACAACGCGCAGCTGCACGCCTTGGCGCGCGAAGCAGGGCTGACCCCGATCGAGAAGGATCTCTCCTTCAACAGCTTCACCCGCATTCCCAATTTGCTGATGGGCGCATCCAACGCCGCGCTGCGCCCGGCCAAGAGCACGATTCTGATCAAGCCGTGGCCCGATCTGTTGCTGTCGAGCGGCCGGCGCAGCGTGCCGGTGGCGCGCTGGATCAAGCAGCAAAGTGGCGGCAAGACATTGCTGGTGCATATCGGCCGGCCCTGGGGCCGCTTGGTGTGGTTCGATCTGGTGTTCGCCATGCCGCAATATGCGCTGCCCCAACGCGCCAACGTGTTCCAGGCGCGCATGCCGTTCAATGCCCTGGCCAAGGACGCCATCGCGCGCAGCGTAGCGATCTGGCAGCCGCGCCTGGCCGGCAAACCGCGGCCGTGGATCGCGGTGTTGGTGGGCGGCCCGGCGCGTCCCATGGCGTTCGACGAGACCATGGCCGAGGCGTTGGGCGAAACCATCGCCGCGCGCGCCAGCCAAAAAGGCGGCACCGTGCTGCTCAGCACCTCGCGCCGCACGCCGCTCGATTCGGCCGATGCCATCATCGCCGCGCTCGACCGCAATTCGGTGATCTATCGCTGGCGCGGTACCGACTCGGAAAACCCTTACGCCGCGTTCCTCACCCTGGCCGACGAGATCGTGGTCACCGGCGACAGCGCCTCGATGATCGCCGAAGCGCTCCGTAGCGGAAAAAAAGTATCTGTGTTGCCGTTGCGCCTGCAGCCCGATTTCCGCCGCCGATTCGTCGATGCGCTGCGTACCGTCCTGCCGGCATCCTGGTTCAGCTTCATGGTGGATCTGGGCTTGATCGCTTCGACCCGCGATCTGGCGCATCTACAGAAGCGCCTGCGCAAAGAGGGTTTGATCGGCCGGCCGGGCGAGGAGACGGACAGACTTCGACCCCTGGACGACGATCTGCCCCGCGCCGCCCAGCGGTTGCGTGCTTTATTCGCTGCGCGGGTTGACGCAAAGGGGGCACGGTAACGAAGCGGAATTTTTTGTTACCCCGCGCTTGTTCCCAATTGGGCTATTTGATACTACTCCCGCGCTTTTTGGCGGGCCGTAAGCCCGCAAGCGCTGGCGCAACTGCCAGCCGTTTGAACCGGATATGACGCCCACACCCAGCACCAACGCCGACCTGCCGTTTCGCAACGCCGACTTCGCGTCGCTGTGCGAGGCGTTGGATTATGCGGCGCGGGGGCAGACCGGTTTCAATTTCTACAATGCGCGTGGCCAGCTCACCGCCACCATGCCCTATGCCGAGTTGCAGCAGCGCGCCCAGGTGTTCGCGCGCAAGCTGATCGGCGCCGGCGTTGACCGCGGCGAACGCATGCTGCTGGTGGCGGATACCGATCCCGATTTCATCGTCGCGTTCTTTGGCTGCCAATATGCCGGCATCGTACCGGTGCCGGTGTCGATGCCGGCCGGCTTGGGCGCCAAGGATTCCTATATCGCGCAATTGAAGCTGCAGCTGCAGGGTTCGGGCGCGGTGGCAGCAATGGCGTCGCAAGGCCTGGAGAAGTTCGTCGAGCAAGCAGCCCAAGGCTTGGCGATCAAGCTGCAAGGTGCGCCTGAAATGTTCCACGCGCTGGCCGAAACCGATGTGGCCCTGCGCCCGTTCGGCCAAGGCGAGCGCTGCTATTTGCAATATTCGTCGGGCTCGACCCGCTTCCCGCATGGCGTGGACATCACCCAGAACGCGCTGATGGCCAATGTCAAAGCCATCAGCCAGTTCGGCTTGGGTATCGTGGCGGGCGATCGTGCGGTCAGTTGGCTCCCGCTCTATCACGACATGGGGCTGATCGGCTTCGTTATCACGCCGTTGGTCAATCAGTGCAGCTCCGATCTGATGCCGACGCGGGAATTCGCGCGCCGGCCGCTGACCTGGCTCACCCTGATGTCGCAAAACCGCGGCACCATGAGCTACGCACCGAGCTTCGGTTACGATCTGTGCATGCGCCGCGTCGGTGTGGAGCAACTCAAGGGCCTCGACCTGTCGGGCTTTCGTCGCGCCGGCATCGGCGGCGACATGATCCAACCGGCGGTGCTGAACAAATTCGCCGAAGTGTTTGCGCCGGCCGGCTTCCGTCGCCAAGCGCTGCACCCCAGCTACGGCATGGCCGAAACTTGCGTCGGCATTTCCTTTGCACCTTTCGATGCCGGCTTGCGCGTCGATCTCGTGCGGCGCGACCGGCTGGCGGCAGGATTTGCCGATGCCGACGATCGGGAGGACGATAAGACCCGCGCCCTGGTGATTTGCGGCGCGCCGCTGCCGGGTCACGTGGTCGAAATCCGCGACCAACAGGGCCAGCTGCTGGCCGAGCGCCGCGTCGGGCGCATCTTCGTGCGCGGTCCTTCGGTGATGGCGGGCTATTTCAACGAGCCCGAAGCCACCGAAGCCGTGTTGAGCGCGGATGGTTGGCTCGACACCGGCGACCTGGGTTACCGGCTGGGCCAGGAAATCGTCATCACCGGCCGCGCCAAGGATTTGATCATCGTCAACGGCCGCAATGTCTGGCCGCAGGACATCGAATGGGCGGTCGAGAATCTGCCCAGTCTGCGTCGGGGCGACGTGGCGGCGTTCTCGGTCGAGGACGACAAGCTTGGCGAGCGCATGGTTGTGCTGGTGCAGGCGCGCCTGAGCAGCGACGAGGCGCGGCAGAACATGATCCGCGATATCGAGGGTGTGGTGCGCGAGGCTTCGGCGCTGGATTGCGCCGTGTTGCTGGTGCCGCCGCATGGCTTGCCGCAAACGTCGTCGGGCAAGCTGAGCCGCACCCGCGCGCGCAACAATTACCTGCAAGGCGTTTACGCTCCCGGTGCTCCCGGCTCGGCCGAGAGCAAGCCGCAGACGCGTAGCATCATGCCAGGATTGGTAGCCGTCACCGGTGCGACAGGCTTCATCGGCCAGGCGCTGGTCGCGCGGCTGTTGGTGCAAGGCTGGCGCGTGCGGCTGCTGGCGCGGCGCTTGCCCAACTTCCTGGCCGGCTCGGCCGGTCCGGTCGAACTGGTGCTGGGCGATCTGTCTGACAAAGACGCGCTCGATCGTCTGGTCGCCGGTGTCGATGCGGTGGCGCATCTGGCCGGGCTGATCAAGGCGCGCACGGCTGAAGAGTTCATGGCCACCAATTGCGACGGCGTGAGCGCGCTGCTCGCCGCCATCGGTTCGGCAACTCCTCGCTTCTTGCTGTTGTCGTCGCTTGCCGCGCGCGAGCCACAGCTTTCGCCTTACGCCGCCAGCAAGCGGGCCGGCGAGGAAGCGTTGCGTCACGCCAAGCTGCCGTGGTTGGCGCTCCGCGCCCCGGTGGTTTACGGACCCGGCGATCGCGAGACCTTGCGGTTCTTTCAGATCGTGAAAAAGGGTTGGGCGCCGATGGCCGGCAAGGGCGATGGAAGGTTGTCGGCGATCTATGTCGACGACCTGGCCGAAGCCCTGGCCCTGCTGCTGGAGGGCGAGATGTCCCCGCCTGACATTTACGAAATCGACGACGGTCAATCGGGCGGCTACGTCATGGCCGACCTGGCACGCTATGCTGCCGCCGAATTGGGTGTGCAGGTGCGAAGGATCGGTATTCCCAAGGTCGTCATGATGCTGGCTGCTGCGCTGCAGCAGAGCTGGGACGGGCTGCGGCGCCGCCCTACCATGCTAAGCCTTTCCAAACTCAACGAAATCTTCCATCCCGACTGGCTGCGGCACGATTTTCGTCTGGAGGCTTTGCTGGGGTGGAAAGCGGCCGTAAAACTCGATGGCGGCATCGCCAAAACCATCGAATGGTACCGGCAAAAACTGTGGCTCTGAGCGCTGTGGCAAATCCGTGTAATAGACTGTCTTAATTTGTCATTTCACAGTTGTACCAATGATTTGGCGTAATCGGCCGACGCGCGGGACGGGCCCGCGCGCGAGACTTTGGTCGCCGGCATGCGCAGATCGAATGTCCTGAAAATTAGCGACTTTGCAGAGGAGCGGATGGCGAACGATCGCGCGACCGATCAGGACGACGTCTTGGCGGAGATCACCCAGCGGTTGGAGCCGTTTCGCAAGGGCGAAGCGGTCATCACGCCGGACACCGAAATCACCCGCGACCTGAACATCGATTCGCTGGCCGTCATGGACATGATCATGGAGCTGGAAGACCGATTCGATGTGTCGATCCCACTCAACGTGGTGGCCGAAATCAAAACCGTGGGCGAACTGGCCGATACCATCGGCCGCATTCGCCAAGCGGCGCATAAGGGGGCTTGAGAAAATGGGGCTTTTCGACCGTCATGCCGCGCTGGCCGAGCGCTATCGACAGGCACGCGAGATGGGCATCGACCCGGTCAACGTCGAGATGCAGCGCGTCTTGTCGCCGACCGAGGCGATCATCAACGGCAAGCGCACCATCTTAGTCGGCACCAACAACTATCTGGGCCTGACCTTCGACCAATCCTGCATCGATGCCGCGGTGGCCGCGACCATCGCCGAGGGTACCGGCACCACCGGCTCGCGTATTGCCAACGGCAGCTATGCCGAGCACGAGGCGCTGGAGCGCGAGCTGGCCCAGTTCTTCGGCTTCAAGCATTGCATGGTGTTCAGCACCGGCTTTCAGGCCAATATCGGCACCATTGCCACCTTGGTGGGCGAGGGCGACTATTTGATCATCGACGCCGACAGCCATGCCAGCATCTACGACGCCTGCAAGATGACGGCGGCCACGGTGATTCGCTTCCGGCATAACGATCCGGCCGATCTCGACAAGCGCCTGCGCCGTTTGGGCGATGGCCCGGGTAACAAGCTGGTGGTGGTCGAGGGCGTCTATTCGATGCTGGGCGACAAGGCGCCGCTCAAGGCGTTGTGCGACGTGACCAAGAAGCACGGCGGTTACCTGTTGGTCGACGAAGCGCATTCGCTGGGCGTGTGCGGCGAGCATGGCCGCGGCATGGTCGAGGAAGACGGCATCCTCGATCAGGTCGATTTCATCGTCGGCACCTTCTCCAAGACCTTAGGTGCGGTGGGCGGCTATGCCGTGTCCAACCATCCCGAGTTCAACTTGCTGCGCGTAACGACGCGGCCGTACATGTTCACCGCCTCCCTGCCGCCCTCGATCATCGCGTCGGTGCGCCAGGCGCTGCGCGTGATGCAGGCCCAGCCCGAGCTGCGCACCCGGCTGTGGCGCAATGTCGATACCTTGTACGACGGCTGCGCCAATGCCGGCTTCACCCTGGGCCCGGAGAAGGGTCCGGTGGTCGCGGTGCATCTGCCCGACACCCAGACCGCGCTGGCGGTGTGGAAGGCGCTGCTCGACAACGGCATTTACGTCAACCTGGCGCTGCCGCCGGCTACGCCCAACAACGTGATCCTGCTGCGCTGCTCGATCTGCGCCGCCCATAGCGACGAGCAGCTCCATCACGTGGTCGAAGTGCTGACCCGCATCGGCCAAGAGCTCGGCATGCTGCCGCGTCCGGCGATGCGCGCCGCCGCGGGTTAGCATTCGGCCACCTCTCCCCGTGGGAGAGG
>JBBSNV010000065.1:0-8207 GCA_038260375.1 Reyranellales bacterium | reverse complement strand
GCAGCACCATGCGGCCGTTTTCCAGCACGTAGCCGCGATTGGCCAGGCGCAGGGACGAGGCCACGTTCTGCTCGACCAACACCACGGTGATGCCTTCCTGGTTCAGCGTGGCGATGATGCGGAACACTTCCTGAGTCACCGCCGGCGCCAAACCGAGCGACGGCTCGTCGAACATGATCAGGCGCGGCTGGCCCATCAGGCAGCGGCCGATCGCCAGCATCTGTTGCTCGCCGCCCGACAAGGTGCCGGCGGCCTGATCGCGCCGTTCGGCCAGGCGTGGAAACATGGTCAATACGCGATCCAAGGTCTCGCGCCGCTTGGCGCGGCCGCGCGGGATGAATGCGCCCATCTCCAGATTGTCGATCACGTTGAGGCTGGGGAAGATCTGGCGGGCTTCGGCCACCTGGCCGATGCCAAGATCGCACACGCGATGGCTCTCCCATCCGGTGATGTCCTGGCCCTCGAACGCGACGCGACCCGTGCGCGGCTTTTCCATGCCCTGGATGGTGCGGATCAGCGAGCTTTTACCGGCGCCATTGGCGCCAACGATGGCGACGATCTCGCCGGCCGCGACGTCGAGTGACACGGCATCGAGCGCCTGGGCGTCGCCGTAGAACAAATCAAGTTGTTCGACCTGCAGCATCATGGGGTCGCCTCGCCGAGATAGACGTCGAGCACCGCCTTGTTACGCACGATCTCGGTCGGCCCGCCTTCGGCGATTTTCTCGCCGTGATGCAGCACGACGATGTGTTGCGACAGCGCCATCACCGCGCGCATGACATGCTCGATCAGCAGGATGGTCACGCCGGTGCGGGCGTTGAGCTGACGCAGGAACGCCACCATGTGGTCGGTCTCGGTCGGCCTTAAGCCCGCCATGACCTCGTCGAGCAGCAGCAGGCTGGGCTCGGTGGCCAGCGCGCGCGCCACTTCCAGCCGCTTGCGGTCGGGCAAAGTGAGGTTGGAGGCCAGCATGGTGCGCATCTCGAACAGGCCGAGTTGCTCGAGAATGGAGCGCGCCTGGTCGCGCGCTTCGGCCACGTCCCGGGTGCGGTGCAAGGCGCCGATGGTAACGTTCTGTTCGACGGTCAGGGTCTTGAACGGCTTGACGATCTGGAAGGTGCGGCCGACCCCAGCGGCGCAGACCTGATCGGGACGCAAACCGTCGAGCCGGCGTTCACCCAGCTTGATGGCGCCCTTATCCGGCTTAAACGCGCCGGCGATCAGGTTGAACAAAGTGGTCTTGCCTGCGCCGTTGGGGCCGATCACGGCATGGATCGCGCCTTGCGGCACGTCGAAGCTGACGTTCTGCACCGCGCGCAGGCCGCGGAAGCTCTTGCTGACGTCGTCGATATGCAGGGCGGCGCTCATTTGCCGTCCCCGGTTTTGACCAGGCCGAGATGTCTAGCTATCCATGGCCATACACCGCCAGGCAGGAACAGCACGATCAGCAGCACCGCCATGCCGTAGAGAATCTGTTTCAGGCCGGGCAACTGCCAGGCTTCGGTCACGTCGGTCATGCCTTCGCCGACCAATACCAGCAGCGCCGAACCTAGGATCGGGCCGAACAAGGTGCCGATGCCGCCTATGATCGGCCCGAGCAGCAGCTCGATCGAGCGGCCCATCGAAAAGGTCTGCTCGGGATAGAGGTTGTTGTAATAGAAGGCGATGAACACGCCGCCCAACGCCGTCATGCCCGACGACAGCAGCACGGCGTACATCTTGTAGCGGAACACGTTGATGCCGATCGCTTGGGCCGCTTCGGGGTCTTCGCGAATCGCCAGCCAGTAATGGCCCAGCCGGCCGCTCAGCAGCCAGCGACATAGCGCCAAGGCCAGCGCGACCAAGCTCAGCATCACGTAATAAAACATGGTGGGTGAGCCGCGCAGGTTGAACAAATCGTTCTCCTGGCGGTTCTCCACTTTCAGGTAAAGCCCGCCCGACCCGCCGAAGAATTGCAAATGGTCGAACAGGATGCGGCAGAATTCGGCAAAGGCGATGGTCAACAGCGCGAAATATACGCCGGTGATGGCGAAGCGAAATCCCAGATAGCCGATCAGGCCGCCGACCGCAGTGGCCAGCGCGATGGCTAGGAACAGCCCGGCCCAAGGGCCGATACCGGTCTTGATATAGAATATGGCGGCGGCATAGGCGCCCAACCCGACATAGAGCGAATGGCCCAAGGAGAGCTGGCCGGCGAAGCCCATCATGATGTTCCAGGCTTGGCCGACATAAGCGAAGTAGAAAATCAGCACCATCAGCGGCACGAAGTCCGGCTCGATCCACGGCGTCAACAGCAGGCCGATGCCCAGCACCGCCAGGCCGATCCAGCCGCGGCGCGGGATTTCGCCGAACAGGCGTTGTCTGATACTGGGCGCGATGTCTCTCATGGCGCCCGCCCGAACAGGCCTTGCGGGCGCACCAGCAGCACCAGGATCAACAAGCCGAAGCTGAACACGCTTTTCAGCGACGGGTCGAGCAGGAAACCGGCCACCGCTTCGGACAGGCCGATCAAAAGGCCGCCGGCGATGGCGCCGCGCAGACTGCCCAGCCCGCCGATGATGACGATGGTGAAGGCGAGCAAGGTGTATTCGACCGACAAGAAGGGCTGCACTTGGACGATCATCACGGTCAGCACGCCGGCCGCTCCGACACATGCGGCGCCGATGCCGAAAGTGATGGCGTAAAGCCGCTTCACGTCGAGGCCGACCACCAGTGCGCCGGTGTAGTTGTCGGCAGCGGCACGGATCGCCTTGCCGGTGCGGGTGCGGCTGAAGAACAGGAACAGCGTGAAGGCGATCAGCAATGATCCGGCCGCGGCATAGACCCGCACTTTGTCGAGCAGCAAGGAGCCGATCTCAAACGAGTCGAGCGAGTAGTCGAGCTGTACTCCCTGCGCATCGGGGCCGGCCAGCATCAAGCAGGCATTCACCAGGATGATGGCGATGGCCAGCATCAAGATGAATTGCATGTGTTCGGGCACGTTGATGAAGCGATTGATCACGATGCGCTGTAGGCCATAGCCGAACAGGAACAGGATGCCGGCAACCGGGATCAACGCCACGACTGGATCGATACCGAGTGCGCCGAAAGCGAACACGGTGAGGTACATGGCCACGACCATCATCTCGCCATGGGCGAAATTGACCACACGCATGACGCCGAAGATCACGGTCAGGCCGAGCGCCATCAGGCTGTACACCATGCCGGTGAGCAGCCCCTTGATCATGGTCTGCAGCAGGTCGAAGGCGAAATCCATTTGTGTCAGTCAAAAATACGGCCGCCGGTCCATGGGAGCCGGCGGCCGCAACTTTGGATAGATACTAGGCGCGGGCCTTCGCGTTCCACCCCGGCATCGGGAACACCGGCTTGGCTGAGGCCGAATCGGCCGGCAGCACCACAGTGGGTTGACGCTTCAGATTCTGCACCGCTGCCGACTTGATGTTGACGTTCTGGTGCTTCTGGTCGAACTGGATCGGCCCGCCGACCATGACGTGATCGTCGATCTTGGTGCTGCGCAGGGCTTCGACCAGCGCGTTGGGATGGGCCGACTTGGTACGCTTATAGGCATCGGCGGCGATGAGGATCGCCTCGAAGGTGAAGCCGACATTCAGCTCCAGTAGGTCGTTGGGGAATTTCTCCTTGAAGCGCTTGGCCAGCACCGGCGTCATCTTCGAACGCGGGTTGAGCCATGGCACGTTGGAAACGCAGAATTCGGAATACTTGCCCAAGGTCTTGAAGAATTGCTGTTCGTACATGCCCGGCGCGCCGGGGTTGACGATGCCCATCGGCTCCCAACGCTGCTTGACCATTTCCTGCACCAGCAAGATGGCGTCGTTCAAGCGCGACACCGGCATCAGGATGTCGGCTTTGGTCGCCTTGGCTTTGGCGACTTCGACCGACAAATCCTTGGCCTTGGGATCGTAGGCGATGACGTCGACGATTTGGTACGGCATGTCGAATCTCGGGAACATCGCCTTGATGCCGCCCATCATGGCGGTGCCGAAGGCGTCGTTGACGCTCATCAGTACGGCGGTCTTGGGCGTCTTGCCGGTGGCGGCGAACAGCTGCTTCTGCAAATCGAAGGCGCCGGTGATCAGCATCGGCGCGGTCGGGAAGTTGCGGAACACGAACTTGTAACCTTGTTCGGTGATCTTGGGGTCGGCGGCGATGTTGATGACATAGGGGACGCCGCGTTGTTCGGCGACTTGGGCGATGGCCGCGCTTTGCCCTGAGTCGAAGGCGCCGGTCAGCACCGCAGCGCCGCCGTTGATCAGTTTCTCGGCCTGGGTGCGGGCAGTATCGACGTTGGATTCGGTGTCGGCGTTGAGCAGCTCGATCTTCACGCCGTAGTTCAAATCGTTGAGCACGGCTTGCGCGACATCGGCGCCGCGTTGGCAGGCCTGGCCGAGGCCAGCTTGAACGCCCGATTTGGGCAACAGCACGCCGATCTTAAGCGGCTCCTTGCCGGTCTGCGCCGCAGCGGTGCGCAGTACGGCCGGCATGCTCAGCAGCGCGGCGCCGGCGGCGAGGCTGCCGGTAAAGACGCGGCGGCTAATTGGCTTCTTGGTGTCGGTCATGGCGTTCCCCTCTCGATTGTTTGATACCCAAACTATATGCGGTGGGAGCAATCGCGGCAAGCGGCCAGGCCCCCGATCGAGGCGCAGTTTATCGCGGTTTCAATCGCGCCGATCAAGATTGTCGTGCAGCCTGGCGCGCAGCGCGGCGATATCGATCTGGCCGACCGAACCGGCGCCGGCCAAATCGAGCGCGTGCGCTGCAGCAGCGCCGGTGGCGATGCACGGACCCATCACCCGCACCGAGGATAGGGCGGCCGGGTCGCCGTCGATGCAGCGGCCGACCGCCATGAGATTTTCTGCCTCGCGTGGGATCAGGCAGCCCAGCGGGACCCAGTGCATGTGGTCGTTGCCGAACTCCTCCCAATGCACGCCGCTCGATTTGTCGTGCAATTCGATCGGCCAGGAGCAGCGCGCCACGGCGTCTGGGGTGCGAACGCCCTGGCGCACGGCATCGGCGGTCAGGTGATCGCGGCCGACGATCCAGCGCGTCATGCGGATGCCGGGCTGGCCATAGGAGCGGATTGCAGCCTGCCCGAACGCGGCGGCATAGTTCTCACGCAGGAAGCGCAGCAGCCCATCGGCTTGGCTTTGCCCATTGAGCGATAGGCGCGACGCGGCCAAAGGCTCGAGCGGCGTTTCAATATGCGTCATGTTGATCAAGCACCGGCCCTTGCCAGGCACGGCGAAGACGAAGCCATCGTGGCGCAATAGGCCGTAGCGTTGCGCCTGCGCGGCCAGATTCGTTTCCAGCACCTTGCGGTCTATGGCGGCGACGGCGGCTTCGTCGATATTTTCCAGCACCATCATCTGGGTGCCATAGATCGGGCCGTCGGGCTCCTGGCAGGCGAAGCTCGCTTGGTAGGACAGCGCGGCATCGCCCGAGGCATCGATGAAGCCAGTGGCGCGCACGGTCACCGCGCCGTAGCGGGTGGCGAAGGAAGCGCTGCGGATGCGCGCGCCGTCGCGCTCGACGTCTTGCAAGACGGCACCCAGCAGCAATTGCACTTTGGACGCACCAACCGCTAGCGCCACCCAACGCGCCAAGGCGACCTCGTCGTATTGTACGATGGTGGTGTTGCGCCTGCCGTGAATGTAATGCAGCGCGCCTTCATCGCCCAACTGACGCAAGATGTCGTCGGCGATGCCGTGTGTAACTTGATAAGGCTGGGGCCCGTTGGAGAACAGCCCGCAAAACGTGCCGATCACCGCGCCGACCGCTTGTCCGCCCAAGGATGGCGAGCCGTCGATCAACACCACCTTGCGGCCGAGCTTGGCGGCTTCAAGCGCGGCCGAGAGGCCGGCGACACCTGCACCCAGCACGGCGATATCGGCCTCGACGATTTGCGTCGCGGCGACCGGGCGCGTGACGGTCTTGGTGCCTAGCGCCACCGCAGCACCCAGGCCTCGATACGGCCGAGCAGGAAGGCGATCAGCAATCCCAGCACCGACAGCACCACCACGCCGGCCAGAAGTTGGTCTGTCTGCATCAGATTGCCAGCCGACAGCACGAAGGAGCCGATGCCTTCTTGGGCGGCGATCATTTCCGCGGCCACCACCAGGATCAGCGCAATCGAAGCGCTGATGCGGAAGCCCGAGAGTATGCCCGGCATCGCGCCCGGGATGACGATGCTGCGGACGATGGCGTAGCCCGGCAGGTTGAAGCTCTGGCCCATGCGAATCAGGTTGCGCGACACGTTATCGCACGCGGTGTAGGCCGAGATCACGGTGGGGAAGAACACGCCGAACGCGATCACCGCCACTTTGGACGGCTCGCCGATGCCGAACCACACGATCAACAGCGGCAACAGCGCGATTTTGGGGATCGGGAACAGCGCCGAGACGAAGGGCAATCCCAGCGAACGGGCGGTGGAGAAGATGCCCATGGCCAATCCCACCGTCAGCCCTACCAGTGTGCCGAGCAGCCAGCCGATGGCGATGCGACTGAGCGAAGCGCCGATATGGACGAACAACTTACCGGAGACGGTCAGGTCGTAAAGCGCCACGGCGATCGCGCACGGGCTGGGCAAGGACAATTGCGAGATCCAACCCAAGCTGGACATGAGTTGCCACAGTGCGATCACCACGGCGAAAGCGATCCAGGCAATGGCGCGGCGCGGGATGTAGTGAAAGCCGCCGCCGCGGAAGGCTACTGCCGGCGCGGCGAAATCGATCTTCGAGCCGGAAGCCGCGCCGCCAAATTTAGTTTGCGAGGCGTCAGCCATTGACCACCTCGCGATCCACTACTTCCCGATCCGCGATGAGAGCCTCGTCGCGGATCAAGGACCACAGCCGTTGATGCAGGGTGGCGAGATAAGGCGCGGCGGCTGGAGTGGTGCGCTGATCGAGCGGCAGCTCGACTTTGACGATTTCGCGCAACCGGCCGGGGCGGCGCGACAGCACCGCCACGCGATCGGCCAGGCGCAAGGCTTCATCGAGATTATGCGTAACGTAGATGCGGGTGCTGGGCTGGTTGCGCCAGATCGCCAGCATCTCTTCCATCAGCAACTCGCGGGTCTGGGCGTCGAGCGCCGAGAGTGGTTCATCCAGCAGCAACACGGCGGGGTGGACCACCATGGCGCGGGCAATGCCGACGCGTTGGCGCATGCCGCCGGAGAGTTGCTTGGGAAAGGCTTGCGCGAAATCGCTCAAGCCGGTCAGGGCCAGCGCTTCGCTTACGCGCTGGCGGCGTTCGATATCGCCCAACGGGTGATGATCGAGCACCAACGCCACGTTCTGTTCGACTGTGCGCCAGGGCAGCAGCGCGAAATCCTGGAAGATATAGGTGAAGGGGTTGAGGCAATCGGCCGACGGCTTGCCGATGGCGACGACTCGGCCGGCGCTGGGTTGCAGCAGCCCGCCGATGATGCCGAGCAAAGTGGACTTGCCGCAGCCCGATGGGCCGATCAGCGCCAGGGTTTCGCCGGCCGGCACCACAATATCGATGGCGTCGAGCACCGGCAGATTGCCGTAACGGTGCCCGACGTCTTCGATGTGGATTTCCATGCGGGCGACGAATCGCCAAATTATTTCTTCGGCATATCGAGATGGTTTTTCACGAAGCCGAGATCGAGCAGCTTGCCGGCATCGACATTCTTATCGACCATGCCGTTGGCCTGATACCAGCGCACTTGGCCGTAGATATCGTTGACCAGCAGCCGGCCCTGCGGGTCGATGAAATTGGCGCTGTTCTTGACCTGCTCAGGCGAGGGCTTGGGCTCGACGTATTTCTGGATGATGGCGATCACTGCATCGGCCTTGTCGCCGAACACACGGTTGCCGGCGGCGTCCTTCTGCAGCATGGCGTCGGCATAGTCGGCGGTGGCCTTCAAATAGGCGCGAACGAATTTCTCGATCGCGGGGCGGCGGGTCTCGATCGCCTTGGTGTTGGCGAACAGCGCACCGAGTTGCCACGGCGTCTCCTGATGCACCCAGCCGATGATCTTGCCCGCGCCGTCCTTCTCCAACGCATAGGCGTTGTTGGCCGGCAGCAGCACGGCATCGACTTGGCCACCCTTGAGCGCGGCAGTGACGTTGCCGATCGATTGCAGCGGCTTGAGCTGCACGTCTTCCAGCTTGAAACCGCGCTTCTCGGCCAACTTGCCGAGATTGTAGTGGAAGGTCGAACCGATC
>JBBSNV010000064.1:0-8240 GCA_038260375.1 Reyranellales bacterium | reverse complement strand
CCGGCTCGACCGTGCGTGCGGCGGAAATGTTCAACCAGACTTTCCCCGACGAGCCGATGACCGTGCTGGTCGATTATTTCGGCCGCGAAGTGACCGATTCGCTAGCGGTATGCCGGCGTTTCCCCGAGATCGTGGCCACCGGCACGCTGTCGGTGCGCATCGATACGCCCGGCGGCCGGTTCGTCGAAGGCCTCGATCCGCCGGCGTCCTATGCGGTGCTGGAGCGCTTTGCACCGCGCGCCATCCGCGGCTATCGCTCGGAAGAGGACCTGCGTTACCTGGTCGGCACCGGCGTATCGGCCTCGGCGATCTTCTATCTGCGCGAAATTTTGGACGGGCAGGGCTTCGACAAAGTGCGCATCGTGGCGTCCTCCGGTTTCAGTCCCGCCAAGTGCCGCGTCATGGCCGAAGCCGGCGCGCCGATCGACGTGGTGGGGACGGGCTCGTATCTGCCTAGCCGCTGGTCGGAGACTTACGCCACCGCCGACATCGTCGAATACGACGGCGTGCAGCGCGTCAAGGTCGGTCGCGAATTCCTGCACCGGCGCAAATAGCCACGGCTGCTATAGCCCTGGCCGGCACGCTGCAGTTGGGTTGGGTTCAATGATCGCATTGGTCGACAATCGGCGGGTGCCGCGCTACGCGCAATTGCTGCGGACTTTGGCGTGGGCCGTCGGCGCCATTGCCGTACTGATGTTCGGCGTCTTGATCTATGTTCGCCTGCGGTACTACGGTCATTTCGCCCCGCTGCTCTTCGACGATGCCTATTTTTTCGTACGTTACGCCCAAATCTTCGAGCAAAGCGGCGTGTTCGGCTGGAACGTCGGCGAAGGCGCGGTTCACGGCAACACCTCGCAACTCTATCAGGTCATTGTCACCGCCATTTATGCGGCCCTGCACGGCAATATTATGTTGACGCCGATTCTTGCGTCGATGCTGGGCGCGATCGCCTATATCGTAGCGGTCCCGTTGGCTTATCTCGCTGCATCGTCGACCGCCGATAAAACCGTCAAGACCATCGTTTGCGCAGCTGCTCTGGTGCTGACGGCATTCGATGCGCAGCTCGACTTCGTCGCTTCTACCGGCATGGAAACCACCTGGGCCATGGCCCTGGTGGCGTTTTCCCTGGCGGCGACTTTCCGGCTGCGAGCCAAAGCGACAAGCCGGAAATGGATTGCGATCAGCGCCGCCTTAATTGCGTTGGTCTATGCGGTTCGGCCCGATGCCGCGTTGCTGGCGCTGGCGGCGCCGGCTGGAATGGTTGTCATCAACCGCGATCGTACCCAGCGTCGCGTCGCTGCCGTTACGATTGCCGGCGGACTGGCGCTGATCGGCATTTTCCTCGCTGCGTGCTGGCTTTACTACGACGATCCGCTGCCCTTGGCCTTCGTCACCAAAAGCAAAATACTGACCAGCTTGCCAACGGCGGAGTATCCGGCCGGGACCCATCTGGCCGTTGCGCTGCGGTTTCATTTGCCGGAGTTGGCGCTGTGCGTGGTCGCGTTGTTGCTGTGGCCGCGATTGCCGCCGGCGTTGCGCGGCGCGATTCTCGGTGTCGCAATTTTTGGGCTTTATCATTTCTTCGCGATATTACCCATCATGGCCGGCTATGGCCGGTTCTATGCACCCGCGGCGCCCGTAATCGTCGTTACGGCTCTGTTGGCCGTCGAGCTTATCGTTCGGCGCAGCCGCCTGGTAGAAGGCGTGCGTAGCATCGATCTTTCGGGCGGCGCGCTGCTCGGCGCATTGGCTTTGTTGCTATGCTACAAGACATTGGAGCCATTGCGCGACGATTACGATATTCTCGAAGCTGCCGTCATGGCCGATGATGCCCGTAACATGGCGCAAGGATCGTCCGCCTACCTCTCGCAGCGTTATTATTTTTTCGGCAGTCACCTGCCAACGCTAGCGCAAGCGATGCAGGAGGGTTGTACCGTTGCTTCCACCGAGGACGGGCTGTTATCGGCGATCGCCAAAGGCCGTCGGATGATCGACATGTCGGGCCTGCACGATCGCAGAATGGTGCATTCTGGTTTTTCCGCCGACCGTGTTTTGCTGCAGCTCAAGCCCGATGTCTTGATTATGCCGCATCGTTATTATGTCGATTGGATTCGCATGCTGCACAACCATCCCGCGCTGGCACGCGATTACGATATGGAAGGGCCGCTGCAAGGCATGACGGTGGCCATTGGCTTTCGCCGCGACAGTGCGTGCGCCCAACGTACCCGTAGGGCCTTGCTTGATGGTTCGCCGTCGCGCAATTGACAGCACGCAGGACCACCCCTAGCTTGCCCGCCTGCTCGCTTTTTGATGGTTTTTCCGCGCCGCTATGACCAACACGCTCGCTCTCGCCCTGGCCCAGATCAATCCGATTGTCGGCGACGTCGCCGGGAACGCGGACAAGATTCGCGGTGCGCGCAAAGAGGCGGCCAAGCTGGGCGCCGATCTGATGGTGCTGCCCGAGTTGGCGCTGTCGGGCTATCCGCCGGAAGATCTGGTGCTCAAGCCGGCGTTCCAGCGCGCCTTGAAACAAGCGGCCGAAGAACTGGCGCTAGAGACCAAAGATAGCGGGCCAGCCGTACTTCTGACCACGCCCTGGGTCGAGAAAGACCTGGTGCATAACGCGGTGCTGCTGCTCGAGGGCGGCGCTATCGCGGGCAAGCGCTTCAAGGTCGATTTGCCCAACTACGGCGTGTTCGACGAAAAGCGTGTGTTTGCGCCCGGCCCGATGCCCGGTCCGCTGGTGTTTCGCGGCATCCGCCTGGGCGTGCCGATCTGCGAAGACATCTGGAAGCCCGATGTCGTGGAGTGCCTGGCCGAAACCGGCGCCGAAATCCTGATCGTGCCAAACGGCTCGCCCTATGAACTCGACAAAGCCGATATTCGCGTACACCTGTCGGTCGAGCGCATTACCGAAAGCGGCTTGCCGCTGGTCTATGTCAATCAGGTGGGCGGACAGGACGAGTTGGTGTTCGACGGCGCGTCCTTCGTCATCGGATCGGACCGGCTGTTGAAAGTATCGCTGCCGGCGTTCCAGGAAACGGTGGTGCTGACCCGCTGGCATCGCGGCAATACTGGCTGGGCGTGCGAGCCCGGCTCGATCGCCCCAGCCGTCGTCGGCCTGGAATCGATCTATCAGGCGATGATGCTGGGCCTGCGCGATTACGTGAACAAGAACCGCTTTCCCGGCGTAGTGATCGGCCTATCGGGCGGCATCGATTCGGCGATCACCGCAGCGGTGGCGGTCGATGCGCTCGGCGCCGATCGCGTGCTGACCATCATGATGCCGTCGCCCTTCACTAGCCGCGACAGTCTCGACGATGCGTCCGAATGCGCCAAACTATTGGGCATCAAACTGGAGAACGTGTCGATCGAGCCTGCGATGCAGGCATTCGACACCATGCTGGCGCCGCTGTTCGCCGGCCGCGAGCGTGACATCGCCGAGGAGAACATTCAGGCCCGCGCGCGGGGCATGACCCTGATGGCGCTATCGAACAAGCTGGGCTCGATGGTGGTTTCGACCGGCAATAAATCGGAAATGTCGGTCGGTTACTCCACCCTTTATGGCGATATGTGCGGTGGCTACTCGGTGCTGAAGGACGTTTACAAAACCACGGTGTTTGCCGTGTCGGATTGGCGCAACAAGCATCATCCCAGCGGCGCGCTGGGCCCCAAGGGCCGCGTCATTCCCAAGCGCATCCTGACCAAACCGCCCACCGCCGAGCTGCGGCCCAACCAGACCGACCAGGACAGCTTGCCGCCCTATGAGGATCTCGACCGCATCCTCACCGGCTTGATCGAGGGCGATCTGGGTGTCGACGAGCTGGTGGCGGAAGGCGAAGACCCAGCCACGGTCAAGCGGGTGTGGCGCATGCGTGATAACGCCGAATATAAGCGCCGCCAGGCGCCGCCCGGCGTGAAGATCACCGCGCGCAATCTATCGCGCGACCGGCGTTACCCGATCACCAACGGTTTTGGCGGCTGATCATGAGCACAGTGAAGGTGCGGTTCGCGCCCAGCCCGACGGGCCGCTTGCATGTCGGCAACATTCGCGTGGCGCTGGCCAATTGGCTGTTCGCGCGACGCCACAGCGGCCAGTTCATCCTGCGCATGGATGATACCGATCTGGAGCGCTCGACTGCTGCGTTTGCGCTCGGCATCGAAGAAGATTTGCGCTGGTTGGGCCTGGATTGGGATTTGCTGCGTCGCCAGTCCGAGCGCTTCGCCGCCTATGATGCTGCCACGCAGCGCTTGAAGCAGGCCGGCCGGCTTTACGCGTGCTACGAGACGCCGCAAGAACTCGATTTCAAGCGCAAGCGCCAGCTCAATCAGGGCCGCCCCCCGATTTACGACCGTGCGGCGCTGAAGCTGAGCGGCGAGGAAAAGAAAAAGCTCGAAGCCGAGGGCCGCACGCCGCATTGGCGCTTCCTGCTGCGCGACGAGCGGGTCGAGTTCGTCGATCTGGTGCGCGGCGCGCAGGATGTCGATGAAGCCAGCCAAAGCGATCCGGTGCTGATCCGCGGCGACGGCACTTATCTCTATACGCTTCCGTCGGTGGTCGACGACATCGACTTCGCCGTCAGCCACGTGATTCGCGGTGAGGATCATGTCACCAACACCGGCACGCAAATCCAATTGTTCCAGGCGCTCGACGCCAAGCCGCCGGGCTTTGCCCATCTGCCGCTGCTGACCGATGCTGCGGGCGCCGGCCTATCCAAACGCTTGGGCAGTTTGTCGATCAACGATTTGCACCAGCAGGGCATCGAGCCGCTGGCTTTGGCGGCGCTGTTGGCGCGGCTGGGCACGTCCGATCCGGTCGAGCCGGTGGAAAGCCTCGATACCTTGGTGGCCGGTTTCGATTTCGCCAAGGTAGCGCGGGCGGCACCGCGTTTCTCGCCCGACGAGCTGCAGGCGCTCAATGCGCGGACCCTGCATTACATGAGTTACGATGCGGTGGCAGAGCGATTGGGCGCCATGGCGCCCGGCGCAAACGAACTTTTCTGGCTGGCGGTACGCGGCAATCTTGGCGGTTTTGCCGATGCCGCCGATTGGTGGAAAGTGGTCAACGGCCCGCTGGCGCCGACGATCGAGGACGCGGTTTTCAGTGCCCAGGCGGCCGCTACTCTGCCGATCGAGCCGTGGACCCAGGCGACCTGGAAGAGCTGGACCAACGCTGTGGCCGCCGCCTCGGGCCGCAAGGGTAAGGCGTTGTTTCATCCGCTGCGCCTAGCCTTGACCGCGCGCGAACATGGACCGGAGATGCAGAATTTGTTACCGCTGATCGGCCGCGCGCGAGCTGAGAAGCGCCTGCGCGGCGAGACGGCGTAACGCCGTCGTTGTCGTCTTAGGGGACCGTCTGTGGCTTTGCGCATTTACAACACTTTGACGCGACAGGAAGAGGAATTTGTTCCTCTCGATCCATCAAACGTGCGCATGTATGTCTGCGGCCCGACTGTCTATGATTTCATCCATATCGGCAACGGCCGGCCGATCGTGGTGTTCGACGTGTTGTTCCGCCTGCTGCAGCGGCTCTATCCCAAGGTCACCTATGTCCGCAACATCACCGATGTCGAGGACAAGATCATGGATCGCGCCGTGGAAAGCGGCGAGAGCATCGATGCGCTGACCGCCCGCACGACTAAAGCGTTCCACGATGACGTCAAACGGCTGGGCGCGTTGCCGCCGACACATGAGCCCCGCGCCACGCAATATATCGGCCAGATGCTGGCGATGATGCAGGAGCTGATCGCCAAGGGCCATGCCTATGCCGAGCAGGGGCATGTGTTGTTCTCGGTGCCCAGCATGCCCGAGTACGGCCGCTTGTCGCGCCACAGCCGCGATGAGCTGGTGGCCGGCGCGCGGGTCGAGATCGCACCCTACAAGCATGATGCGGCCGATTTCGTGCTGTGGAAACCGTCGACACGCGAACAAGTCGGCTGGGACAGCCCCTGGGGCCGCGGCCGGCCGGGCTGGCATATCGAATGCTCGACCATGAGCGGCGCACTGCTGGGCGACACCTTCGACATTCACGGCGGTGGGCTCGACCTGATCTTTCCGCACCACGAGAACGAGATCGCTCAGTCGCGCTGCGCTCACGGCACCTCGATCATGGCCAAGTATTGGATGCACAATGGCTTCGTACAGGCCGGCAGCGATAAGATGTCCAAGTCTTTGGACAATTTCTTCACCCTGCACGAATTGTTTGACGAGTTTCCCGGCGAAGTGGTGCGCTATCTGCTGCTGTCGGGTCACTATCGCCAGCCGCTCGACTTCACCAAGGATGGGTTGAAGCGCGCCAAGGCTTCGCTCGACCGGCTGTATCAAGCGCTGCGCCTGACCAGCGGAGCGGGTCAGGCGACGGTGCCGCCGGCAGTCGAGGCGGCCCTGTTGGCCGATCTCAACACGCCGTTGGCATTGAGTGCGCTGCACGAGGCCGCCAATCGCTTGAATGCCGGCATCGATGTCGTGCAGGCGCGCGCCGAATTGGTAGGCGGTGGCGCTCTGCTGGGCTTATTGCAGCAGGATCCCGACGCCTGGTTTAAAGGCCAAGCGAGTGGACAGGTGGGACTTGGCGACAGCGAGATCGATGCACTGATTGCACAGCGTTTGGCCGCGCGTCAGGCCAAGAATTTTGCCGAGGCCGACCGCATCCGCAAAGTCCTGGCCGATGCCAATGTTGTCTTGGAAGACGGCGCCAAGGGCACGAGCTGGAAGCGAGGCTAAGCGCATCGCTGCCGTAATTTTCGCCAATCCGCTACGACCTGGCCGTGGAATTGTCATGCCCGAACAATGGGTTCGGGCCTTGCGTTGACGCGGCCGTGACGCAAGGGCAAAAAGGAATGGCAAAACAAGGGCCTGTAATCATGAGCCAAAGCGATAACCGCGTCTATCTGTTCGACACCACTTTGCGCGACGGGGCGCAAACCCAAGGGGTCGATTTCAGCATCGCAGACAAAGTGGCGATCGCCGAAGCGTTGGATCGCATTGGCGTGGATTACATCGAGGCCGGTTGGCCCGGTGCCAACCCGACCGATGACGGCTTCTTCGCCGACCCACCCAAATTCGCGCGGGCCCGCCTGACCGCCTTTGGAATGACCCGCCGTCCGGGTCGCAGCGCCGACAACGATCCCGGCCTCGCTGCCATGCTGGGCGCCGGCACCAAAGCGGTATGCATGGTTGGCAAGACTTGGGACTTCCATGTCGATGTCGCACTCGAGATCAGCCATGACGAGAACGTGGCCATGATCGCCGAGTCGATCGCCATGGCCAAGAAGCGCGGTGTCGAAGAAGTGATGTTCGATTGCGAACATTTCTTCGACGGCTATAAAGCCAATCCCGATTACGCGTTGCGTTGCGCCAAAGCGGCCTATGATGTGGGCGCGCGATGGGTGGTGCTGTGCGACACCAATGGCGGCACCTTGCCCGGCGATATCGAGCGCATCACCGGCGAAGTGGTCAAGCACATCCCCGGCAAGAATCTTGGCATCCATTGCCACAACGACACCGAGAACGCGGTGGCCAATTCGCTGGCCGCGGTGCGCGCCGGCGTGCGCCAGGTCCAGGGCACCATCAACGGCCTGGGCGAGCGCTGCGGCAACGCCAATCTGGTCGCGCTCATTCCCAGCCTGATGCTGAAGATGGGTTTCGATACCGGCATCGCGCGCGAGGAACTGGAGCATCTCACCCATCTGTCGCGCATGCTGGACGACCGGCTGCATCTGCCGTCCAATCGCAGCGCCGCCTATGTCGGCGAGCGCGCCTTTGCGCATAAGGGTGGGCTGCATGTCTCGGCGGTGGAAAAAGACCCGCGCACCTACGAGCATATCGAGCCCGGCATCGTCGGCAATGCGCGCCACATCGTGGTGTCGGACCAGGCCGGCCGCTCCAACATTCTGGCGCGCTTCCGCGAGATCGGCCTCGAGATCGACGCCAACGCGCCGGAAGTGCCCAAGCTGCTCGACCTGATAAAACAGCGCGAGAACGAGGGCTACGCCTATGACGGCGCCGAAGCCTCCTTCGAACTGCTGGCCCGCCGCGCCTTGGGCCATGTGCCAGAATATTTCCGCGTCGAAAGCTACCGCGCCACCGTCGAGCGCCGTGATGGCAAGACCGTGTCGGAAGGCACCGTTCGCCTGCGCGTGGATGGCCAGGAAATCCACAGCGTCGGCACCGGCAATTCCTTCAGCGGGCCGATCAACGGCGGTTTAAAGGTCGGGGTTGTGACCGACAGCGTTTCGATG
>JBBSNV010000063.1:0-8277 GCA_038260375.1 Reyranellales bacterium | reverse complement strand
TCAGCTTTTCCGGGATGCCGCACAGGCCAAAGCCGCCGCACATCACCATCATGCCGTCGAATGTCAGCCCTTCGAGGGCGGATTTGGCGTCCTTGAAAACCTTATTGGCCATTGGTCATCCCGCAGTGCAATACGAGATGCTTTTATGCGTCCCACCCTAGCGAGAGTCAATCGCCCGACATCGGCATCACTTCATGTTCTTGACGATGCCGTCGTTGGTGTCGGACTGCTTCTTGATGATGTTGGACTGGGTTTCTTGGGCCTTCTTCTTGCGGTCCATGATCTTCTGCAGGCGCATCTGTTCCTGCTCGCTGGTCTCACTTTGCGAATCGATTGCAGCCTTCGGCTTTTGCGTCTGAACTTGCGTCTGCGCCAGCGCCGAACCGGCAACGAAGCAACTCAAGGCGACGATCAGCACAAGCTTCATGGCGGGCTTCCTTGAATGGCGCGCCATCATGCCACTTCCGGCCCGCCTCAAGCAGCCCGCAGCCGCACCAGCAGCATCGAGCCACCCACCACCAGCATTGCCGCCGCCGCTTCGGCCCAACCCAAGGTCGGCCAGGGCAGCCAGCCGAATGCGGCGCATAACGCTTCCAGCGCCACGCCGACCACTGGCAGCAGCGCCAACGCCGCCAGATAGGTTTGCGTGCCGGCCAGGCGAATGGCGTAAAGCGCCAGATACATGGTCGGCCCACGCAACACCGCGCCGACGGTGGCGCCCGCGATCAGCAGGACCGGATCGGCCAACAGCGTACCCAGATCGCCGAATGCCAGCGCGTTGCTGCCCAGCCGCACGCCAGCCGCGCCGCTCAGCGCCCACACCGCAATGAACATCGCGGCGGTCGCCATCAGCACCACGCCGGTGAAACGACAGCGCGCGCCGATATTATCGCTGCGGTTTTGCGGATGACGCTCGATCAGCAGGGTCGAGACCACAACAGCGGTTTCCGAAATCAATTCCAACAGCACGGCGGGATTGGCGATGCCGCCGGGCAAAGCCAACGCCATCACCACGATGCCGGCGATGACGACGCCATGGGCCAGGATTTGTTGCAACGGCGGCAGGCGGCGCGCGCCCAGCACAATGATCAGCGCCGCGATCGGCACGTTCATCGCCGCCAGCAAGGTGTCCTGCATCACGCCGACATAAAGCAGCGCCGCCGAGGAGCAAGCCGAGGAGATCACGCGCAAGCCGCCATAGATCCAGATCGACAACGAGGCGAAGGCACGCCACGCCACCGCGCCGCGCCCGCCCAGCGCGATCATGCTGGCGCCGCCGACCAACAACTGGATCAAGGTGAAGCCCCAGGCATTGAGCGTGAAGTTGACAAGCAGCACGCGGATCGCCACCAGCAAGATGCCCCACGACAAGGTGGCGGCGGTGACAATCAGCAAGGTGTTGCGCGACATGACGAGGGATCAGGCGTTGCGCAGCAGCATGACATTGGCGGCGTTGAGCACGGAGAACAGCGCCTCGAACTGGCGCAGGAACACCTCCCAGTTCAAGCCGCTGTCCATCGCCTGTAGCGCGACGTGGATCTTGCCCAGGCTGGTCTTGCCATCGACCCGCGTGACGATCGGCCCCGCCAAGCGCGGCAGCGGCGCGCGCCATTCGAGGCCATCGAGATCGGCTTTCAACATGCCACCGCTTTGCAGGCCGGCCGCCAGCTTCGGCCCATCGGTCTCGCGCAACATCGGCGTCGTGTTGGCGCCTTCGATCTGCGCCACACTCTGGGCTACACTCTCGGCTACATGACGCGCCCGCGCGACATAGATCACATGCTTGGCGATGTTGCCGGCCAAGGCTTCGGCAAACGCCGCGCGCTCGATCATCGGCAGCCCCGCCAACGCCTTCAGCACCGCAGGGTCGTTGATATAGGTGGCGGGATCGTAGCGTGCCGGCTCGATGAAGCTGACGATGCCCAATCCAGCCTCGCGCACCAGCGCATCGAGTTCGGCCACGCGATAGGCGCGGTCGCGCACATGCAGCAGCAGATCGTACAGCCCGGCATCGCCACCCTGGATGTGATCGCCGACGAAAGGATTGCGTGCGAACCAATTGGTTTTGGGCAGCACGCTCAACAAGCGCCGCGCGATCTTGATGCGCTGGTCGGGCGCCACGGTGTCGGGCGCTATCGCGCGCAGCATGTCTTGCATCGGATAAACGCCGGTGCGGCCCAGCGCGCCATAGACCATCAAGCCCATGCCGCCGTTCTCTGCCAGCACCGCGGTCAACGCCTTCAGCCCAGCCGCCGGATCCTCGAGGTGGTGCAGCACGCCGCAGCAATCGATGTAATCGAACTGGCCCAAACCCATGTTTGGAAGATCGAGCAACGAGCCGGTGTGGAATTTCAGCGATGTCAAACCACGCGCTTGCGCACGCGCTTCGGCCACCGCGCGCGCCGCGCTCGACATATCGAGATAATGGATCTCCGCCTTCACGCCGCGACTGCCGAGTTGCTGCGCCAGCATGATGGCGGCATCGCCGGTGCCGCCACCCGCCACCAAAGCGCGAAACGGCGCAGTCCAGTTGCGTTTCCCTGCGAACAAATAATGATCGATCTCCAGCACATGGCTGGGCGAGCCCACGATCAGCCGCTTGGCTTCGTCCTTCGGATCGCGCGCGGGATAAGGCAGGGTCTCGTAGTGCCGCTGGACCGCCAGGTCGTTCGCCGCGGGGATTTTCTTGTCGCTTGTCATTCTTGCCGCGCGGCCCGATGGTGGCAAAATTCTTTGGAGTCGATTGTTTGGGGCTGGCCGGCATGAAAGGCTATTTCGGCATCGGTGTCGAGCGCATCAGCAAGGCGGCCAATGTCGGCACATTGTTCCGCACCGCCCATGCCTTTGGCGCCAGTTTCATCTTCACCGTGGCCAGCCAATATCGCAAAAGCGATCTGCGCGCCTCCGACACCGCCGACACTCCGCGCAGCCTGCCGCTGCATGAATTCGACGACGTCAAAGCCATGCGCCTGCCCAAGGAGTGTCGCCTGGTCGGCATTGAGATCACACAAGACGCGGTCGAATTGCCCAGCTTCCACCATCCGCGCCAGGCGGCCTATGTGCTGGGTTCCGAACGCGAGGGCCTGTCGGCCGCCATGCTGGAACAATGCGACCACGTCATCCGCATCCCGATGCGTTTCTCGGTCAATTTGGCGGTGGCCGGCGCCATCGTCATGTACGACCGGCTGATCCAGCTGGGCCGTTTTGCGCCCCGGCCGGTGGCCGAGGGCAGCGCGGCGGGAGAGCTGCCCGAGCATGTGTTCGGCGAGCCGGTCTACATGCGCAAACGCCGGCGCCGTGAGACCAAGAGCGCCGGCGCCTAAAGTCTCGGGCGAAAGCCCAGTTAGTCTCTAGCGAAAACGCCTGCTTGGCAGTATCTTGCCCGAATGGACGCAACATGTAGCGGATTCATATCGGCCTTCCTACTAGCGGCTGGCCTAGCCTCAGGCCCGGCGCTGGCGCAAAGCCCCGCTTTGCCACAAAACGTCGCCAAGCTGGGCGAATTCCGCGACTGGACCGCCTATGTCGCCGGCAAGGACGCCAACCGCGTCTGTTACATCGTCGGCGAACCGATCGATGGCGCCTCCGACCGCGCCGTCCGCTTGGCCTATGTCACCCACCGCCCGGCAAAAAAGGCTTGGTCGGTGGTGATGATTTACCCGGGCACCCCCTACCAGGACGCCTCCCAGGCCACGGTCGAGATCGGCAGGAGCCAGTTCGCGCTCTTTACCTATCGCGATACCGCCTGGGCGTCCGATCACGATGCCGACGCCAAGCTGATCAAGGCGATGCGCGCAGGCAAAGCCATGGTGGTGCACGGCACCGACCGCACCGGAGCGCCGATCGAAGACCAATACTCCCTGGCCGGCTTCATCGCCGCCTACCGCCGCATCGGCGAGGCCTGCAATTTGAAATAACCGCGCTAACCGTCATCGGCTAGAATTACCTTAACCGAGTTCACGGCACCGAAAGGTACTGTAGGCCCGCTAATCGTCATCAGTTAAAATAAGCAACTGCCCCCTCTGTAGAGTCTCAACAACAGGAGTAGCTGGATTGGCGCTACATCGAATAACTATTGCACTGAGCAACCGCCATTCACATACGATCCGGCTTGGCACAAGAGAAAATCAACAATGGTTCTTTTGGACAATCTACTATGACCAACTGCCGCGCCTTACTGATTGCCGTTAGAAATCATGGCGCGCGTTAGGCCTACTCCAAATACCGGCTGGCTAAGGGTGTGGCTAGTCGCCACCATAGCTATTGTTGTTATCGGCTACGTTGTTTTTGTGGGTAATCGTCCTTGGGTCAGTTCAGACGCGTGGATGCCGAGCCATGTTCTCGCTGAAAACGAAGTCTACGATGCCATAACACGAGCACCGCAGGCAGGTGAAACTGCAGGCATAACAAGAGCTCGTCAAAATTGGGTTACCTGTGGAGAGCGAGCTTTCAAAATTGGACAAGATTGTTCGGGAAACGCGCGTGCCGAGGCGTTTGGGATTGTCGCCCACGAATTACCAGGCTGGTATCCCGCATGGGTGGTGATCAAAAGGACGCTAAGCTTTTGGTACCAGAACGTTGGCATGCACCTAATCTGGAAGGTGCTTATTCCTTGGCTAGCCCTTAGTCTCGCTTCCAATTGGGCTTATCGTGGCTTTCACAAGCAAAACAAAATCGATCAGTCCTAAGGCCATTGCCGCCGCCCGGTTTCGGGACTATGTGAGCGCCATGCATGAGCCGCTGCAGATCACCGAGCCTGCCATTCGGCGCAACGACACGCGCCCGAACCTAGTTGGCTTGAGCCGCGCCGAGCTTAAGGCCGAGCTGGCGTCGCAAGGACTGGAGCCGTTCCGCGCCGGCCAGATCTGGCATTGGATCTATTGGCACGGCCTGACCGATTTCACCGGCATGTCCAACATCGCCAAGGCGGTGCGCGAGAAGCTGGCCCAGCTTTACGTGATCGAGCGCCCCGCGATCGCCACCGAACAGCGTTCCAGCGACGGCACGCGCAAATGGCTGCTGCGCCTGGCCGACGGCAACGAAGTCGAAAGCGTTTACATCCCCGAAGACGATCGCGGCGCGGTGTGTATCTCGAGCCAAGTCGGCTGCACCCTGACCTGCAGCTTCTGCCACACCGGCACCATGGCCCTGGTGCGCAACCTGACGCCGGGCGAGATCGTCGGCCAGTTCATGGTGGCGCGCGATTCCTACGGCGAGTGGCCCTCGCCGACCGATGGCGGCCGCTTGATCAGCAACATCGTCATGATGGGCATGGGCGAGCCGCTTTATAATTTGGACAATGTCGCTCAAGCGCTGACCATCGTGATGGACGATCAGGGTCTGGCTTTATCGCGTCGCCGTATCACGCTTTCGACCTCGGGCGTGGTGCCGATGATGCAACGCTGCGGCGAAGAATTGAACGTCAACCTGGCGGTGTCGCTGCACGCGGTACGCGACGAGTTGCGCGACCAGTTGGTGCCGATCAACCGCAAATGGCCCATTGCCGAACTCCTCCAAGCTTGCCGCGAGTACCCCGGCGCCAAGAACGCGCGGCGCATCACTTTCGAATACATCATGCTGAAGGACGTCAACGACAGCGACGCCGACGCGCACGAGCTGGTGCGCCTGCTCAAGGGCATCCCGGCCAAGGTCAATCTGATCCCGTTCAACGCCTGGCCTGGCGCGCCGTATGAGTGTTCCTCGAACAACCGCATTCACCGCTTTGCCGAAATTCTCAACGCCGCCCAACTGGCGGCGCCGATCCGCACCCCACGCGGACGGGACATATTGGCCGCCTGCGGCCAGTTGAAATCGGCCAGCCAACGCCAACGCCGCCCCCGCAGCCGGCCGGCCAATAGCCCATCTCCGGCCTGACCTGCCGCCGTTTTAGGCAATGGCGCGGTATCGTGCGGCCAAATCGGCGCGCTACCTGGTGTTGTAGAACCGGCCGACCGGTCCCAGCCGGTCTGAGCCCGCTCCGAGTCCGTCTATACGCACGACTCAAGACGGAGTGCTTCCGACCTAATACGCAGACTCCGATTGTCGGCCGCCCCTCTCGCATGTTTAATGCTGCGTATAAGTGCCTGCGAGCCGTCAAAAAACAGCGGGCACATTGTCTAAAACCAGGGAGAGTCGGATGCAAAAACGCATCCCAACGGGCGTCGCTACGCCCATTCAAACCGTACCAGGTAAAGGCCGGGCCGGGCCGGTTGATCGCTTTCGCGCGCTCAGCGAAGCCGCCATCCTGGCGCGACGCGGCGACATGCTGGCGCTCGATCCCAGCATCGTGGCGCGTTCGCTCGAGGAAGCCTCGCAGCGCATGAGGCAGGAATTCCTGTGTGCGCTGGCCGACCGGCTGGTCGAGATCCTAATGGGCGAGCGCTACCCCGCCGCCACCGCCCTGGCTTTGGCCCATGCCAACCCGTCGCTGCTCGATGCGGTACGCACCGACATGCCGCAGGTCGTCGCGATGGCCAATGCCGCGCGCACCTTCAACGGCCAGCGTCTGGTCGAGAGTGCGCCGACCCCCGAACAAATTATCGCCGCCGAGATCCCCGGTGTCACCGACAGCGCCCATTGGCGGGTGCTGCACGAGATGCCGGTCGACGGCTCGTCGCAACCGAATTAGCCCGGAAGGAGCAATCGACATGTCGATCGAGACTGCCGCTTTCGCCTTCATCGAGCAGATCTCTGCTTGCGAGGATTCCGACAAAATCGCGCGGCAATTTCGCGGCCTGCTGGAAGGCATGGGCTTCGACCGCCTGATCGTTTCCGACATCAAGGATCCCGCCAACAAGCCGCTCAAGCTGAGCTCGTGGCCCGACGATTGGCGCATCCGCTACCGCGAACGCGGCTTCTTCTATCGCGATCCGGTGGTGTTCGACACCTTGCATCACACCGAGCCGTTCACCTGGGAAGAGGCGATCGAGCGCCATCGGAACCCCGGCGTAACCCGCTTCTTCGACGAAGCGCGCGATTTCGGCATGCATCACGGCCTGGTGATTCCGATCCACGGCGCGTGCCGCTATCGCGGCATCGTCTCGGTGGCCGGCGAGCATGTCGCGCTCGACCCGCGCAGCCGCGCCGCCATCCATCTGATGGCGATCTACTGCCACGACCGGCTGACCCGGCTGCGGCCGGCCGACCAGCCGGATGCGCACATCCGCCTGACGCCGCGCGAGCGCGAATGCCTGCACTGGGCCGCGGTCGGCAAGACCGACGACGAGATCGCCTCGATCCTGACCATCTCCACCACCACCGCGCATTGGCACATCGAAAACGCCAAACGTAAATTCGACGTGGCCACCCGCGTTCAGGCGGTGATGGCAGCGTACCGCGCTGGCGAGCTCAGTATTTGATCGTGTCGTAAGCGTACCTCTCGTAACGACTAGCCTCGGCGGTCCCTTTTCGGACCGCCGTTTTTTTATCCGCCGCACCAAAGCCGCGCCAGTCCCGCGGCCGGCCGATCGATTCCGTCCGGCGCCGTTAAGCACCTCCCATATCTGGTACCGTTGCAAATCGAAACGGCGATTTTCCTTTAAGGGGCGGAAATCATTGATAGAATCGCCATAACTCCCACCCCCTCTGATCAGCGGGGTGTCGGGGATACGGTAAACGCCCATAGTCACGCCAGCACATGGTTGGAAGGGAATTGGCAATGATCGACGTCGTCACCAAAGACAATGCCCATCTCTACGGCGAGGCTTTGGAAGAGATGTTCCGGCTGCGCCACGACGTTTACGTCAAGGAACGTAATTGGGCCGATCTGGCCCGGCCCGACGGGCTGGAGCGCGACCAGTTCGACAACGAGAATGCCACCTACCTGATCGCCTTCGACGACGGCCGCCTGTCGGGCTCGGTGCGTTTGCTGCCGACCATCACACCGCATCTGCTGGGTGATCTGTTTCCCCAGCTCTGCGAATCCCAGCCGGTGCCACGTTCCGAAGACATCATGGAGATTACCCGGCTATGCGCTCATGCCGATTACCGGCAGCCGGGCAAGAAGAGCACCGTGATCGATCGGCTGGCCACCGGCATGTTCGAGCACGCCATGGGTTTGGGCCTGCGCTATTTCAGCATGGTGACGGACGCCTGGATTATCTCGCGCGCTTTGCAGTTCGGCTGGAAACTGAAGCCGCTCGGCCTGCCGCAGCCCTACAAGGAAGGCACCTGCATCGCCGGCCTGGTCACGGTCGATCAGGAATCGCTCGATAATTTCTACCGCACCCGCAACCTGGTAGGCCCGATCCTGAATTATGTCGGCATTCCCCGTCCCAG
>JBBSNV010000062.1:0-8343 GCA_038260375.1 Reyranellales bacterium | reverse complement strand
GCCGGCGACGATCGCTGTGGCGCCTGCGGCGATCGCCAGCCCCGCGCTATCGTCATCCTGGCCGCCATCGACCTCGATGACGGGATCAAGGCCACGTCGGTGGCAAAGCTCGCGTAAGCTGCGAATCTTGGGCAGCATTTCGGGCAGAAATTTCTGTCCGGCGAATCCCGGATTAACCGTCATCACCAGCACCACGTCGCACAGATGCAGCACGTATTCGATCAGCTCGATCGGGCTGGCCGGGTCCAGCACCACGCCAGCTTTCTTGCCCAGCGCCCGGATCTGCGACAGCACACGATGCAGATGCACGGTGGCCGACGGCTCGGCCTGCACCAACAAGTGATCCGCGCCGGCCTCGGCAAAATCGGCCAGATAGCGTTCCGGCTCGACGATCATCAGATGTACGTTGAGCGGCTTTTGCGTGGCGCTTCGCACGGCCCGAATAACCACCGGCCCGATAGTGATGTTGGGTACGAAGCGGCCATCCATGACATCGACATGGATCCAGTCGGCGCCCGCTGCGTCGACGGCGCGCACCTCCTCGGCCAGCCGTCCGAAATCGGCCGACAGGATCGATGGCGCCACAATGATACGCTTTTGCGGCGCCGCGCCTGGGAGGATGGTCGCGGCACTCAAGGCGGACCTGCCTGCACATGCGCGGCGCCGTAAATATCCATCACCGCGCTCAGCATCTTTAGCGCCTGGGCTTTGGGACGCTGGAACGAGTTGCGGCCGATGATCGAGCCGAACCCGCCGCCGGCGTGAATCGCGCGGATCTCGTCGAGCAGCTTCCGGTCGTCGAAAATCGCGGCGCCTCCGGAGAAAATGACGATGCGGCGGCCGTCGAACGCACACTCGACGATATGGCGAACGCGTTGCGCCGCAGTGGCAATGGCAATGTGCCGCTCGTCGTAGACTTTGCGCGCCGCGTCCTGCTCGATATGCGCGGTCGGCAACTTCACCTTGATTATATGCGCGCCGAGCTGGGCCGCGATCTGCACGGCGTAACCAATCACGTCGATCGAGGTTTCGCCGTCTTTGCTCAATGACGCGCCGCGCGGATAGGACCACACCACGACCGCCAGCCCGTTGCGCTTTGCCTCTTCCGCGTGGCTGCGCAATTGCTGGTACATGGCAAGTTCGTGGCCCGATCCGGGATAGATCGTAAACCCGATGGCGGCGCAGCCCAGGCGAAGCGCATCTGCCACGCTCGCGGTCACGGCCTGATCGGGGTCTTTATCATCGCGCAGCGAATCGTTGTCGTTGAGCTTGAGAATCAGCGGAATATCGCCGGCAAAGTCGCGCGCGCCGGCTTCCAGAAATCCCAGTGGCGCGGCATAGGCATTGCAGCCAGCCTCGATCGCCAGTTCGAAATGGTAAAGCGGATTATAGGCCGGCGGGTTGGGGGCAAAGGATCGCGCCGGGCCATGCTCGAAGCCTTGATCGACCGGCAAGATCACCAGCCGGCCGCTACCCGCCAAGCGGCCGTGGTTCAACAGCCGCGCCAGATTGGCCAGGGTTCCGGCATTGTCTGCGCCGTACCAGCTCAAGATCTCTTTCACTCTTGGGGTCATGGCTGCTCTCCCGTCGAGATTTACCGGCTCGCGCTCCGTATCGATTGTCGCTGTCGCGCGCCGCCAGCTGCCGAACAATCCGCAAGGCAATTTCCCGCGGCCGGCCGTCGATATCGACCACGATGGCATGCTCGTCCGGCGTCGGTCAGCGGCATGCCATGGCTCATTTTTTCCACGTTGGCCGGCGGATGCAGCGCGTCGCCCTCCTGGAATGGGCAATCGAGCGCCGCCACCAGGGCTGCCACAGTGGTCTTGCCCGAGCCGGCCACCTCCATGATCACGGCGAGCGCTGGCGCTGCGATTTGCTCGCTCATGCTTTGCGCCCCCTGTTCGCCTCCCGAGCTTGGCCTCCTTGCACGGGGCTCAGCACGAATTGCTGCACCGCCTTGGCGAAGCCGTCGTTCTCGTTGCTTTCGGCGATAGCGCTGGCCTGCGCCTTAACCGCATCGCTGGCATTGCCCATGGCGATGGAAAAGCCACTATTGCGAAACATCCGCAGGTCGTTGGGCATATCGCCGATCGTGGCAATCCGTTCGACCGGAACCCGCAAAAGCCGCGACAGTGTGTTCACGACCTCGCCCTTGTTGGCCAGCGGATGGGTGACATCGAGATAATAGGGCTGCGAACGTGCCGCGCTGGCGCGCTTGCCCAGGGCGTCCTGCACCTTCTTTTCGCCGGCAGCGACCAGGGCGAGATCGTCCGAAACGCCGACAATCTTGACTGCGCGGGACAAGTACGCGTCGGAAAACTCAGCCACCACTATGGCGTCGAACTTCACCGTCCAGGCCTCGCGCGCCACATGGGCTGCATTCTTGTCGCGGACCAGCCAGTCCTGCTCGGTGTAGACCCAGACGTCCAAACCCTGATCCAGCATCGACTGTACGGCTTGTCGGGCAATCGTCGGCGCCAGCGTGTGGCTTTCGATGACGGAGAGGTCGGGATTGACGAAGACGCCGCCATTGAAGCCAGCGATCGGCGTGCGCAGCGCTAGCGGCTCGATCAGCATGCTCATACCGCGCGGCGGCCGGCCGCTGGTGATGGCGAGCATGATGCCCGCGTCGTGCAGCTCCCGCGCCGTGGCAATGGCTCGTTCGGTCAACAGCTTGTCATCGGTGACCAGCGAGCCGTCGACGTCGGCCAGCACGAGCGAAATCTTGTTAGCAGCACGCGCGGGCTCTGTCATACGCCGGCACCCGCCGCCCGATCGGCGCCCTGTAGCGGGACGCCGAGGACAAATTCCTGCACGGCCTTGGCAAAGCCGTCGTTGTCGTTGCAATCGGTCACCACGTTGGCACGCGCTTTGACTTCGTCACTGGCATTGCCCATGGCGATGGCAAAGCCGCTGCGCTCGAACATCGCCACGTCGTTGCGACCGTCGCCGATGGCAACGATCTGGTCGGGCGCGATCGCCAACAACTCGGCAATGGCCGACAAAGCGGCGCCCTTGTTGGCCAGGGGATGGGCTATGTCGAGATAGTAGGACTGGGAGCGCACCACGGACGCCTGCCCGGCCAAGGTGGTCCGCATCTCGACCTCACAGCGCGCCAACTTCGCGAAGTCCCGACTGACGCCGACGATTTTGGCGGCGTTATCCAGCGCCGCGCCGAAATCCTCCACCACGGTCGGAGCGAAGCTCACCGTGCGCTGCTCGAAGCCGACATACGGCTGTCCGGCATCGCGCACCTGCCAATCGTGCCCGGCAAAGACCCAGACCTGCAGCCTGCTGTCATCGAGTTGGGCGACCGCGCGTCGCGCAATTTCGGGCGTCAGCAAATGCTGGGCGATAATCGAAAAGTCCAGCCCCGCGATCACCGCGCCGTTGAAGCCGCAAAGCGGCGTGGTGATGCCAAGCGGCTCGATCAGCATGCCCATGCCGCGCGGCGGCCGTGCACTGATGATCGCCAGCACGATGCCGGCGGCTCGAAGCGCCCGCGCAGCCGCAATGGCCGGCTCGGTCAGCACCTTGTCGTCGGTGAGCAAGGTGCCGTCGACATCGGCCAACACCAGGCGAATGCGCCGCCTCATCGCTTGGGTCCGGATGTTTGCTCGGGCGAATTCGGCGCCGCCGGAGCCGGCCTCACCGGCCGCCACGCGCGATCGCCCTCTCGCGTCAGCAACGAATCGGCCGCCTTCGGCCCGGCGCTGCCAGAGGCGTAATTGGGAAAATCTGCCTTGTCGGCCGCCCAGGCATCCAGCACCGGCTGCACGATGCGCCAGGCCTGCTCCACCCTGTCGGCGCGCATGAACAAGGTCTGATCGCCGATCATCACATCGTAGATCAGGGTCTCGTAGCCGACATTGGGCTCCTTGGGGAACCAGTCGTCGTAATGAAAATCCATTTTTACGGCGGCCAGATCGACCACTGGCCCGCGCTTCTTGACCTCGAATTGCAGCGAGATGCCCTCGTCCGGCGCGATGCGCAGCACCAGCCAGTTGGGCCGCAGACTGTCGACCGGGGTATCCTGAAACAGCGCCAGCGGCGCCTGCTTGAAGCGAATAGCGATTTCCGTGTGCCGGTGCGACATGTGCTTGCCGGTGCGGAAGAAAAACGGCACGCCGGCCCAGCGCCAATTTTCGATGCGCAGTTCCAGCGCGACATAGGTTTCGACGTTGGAATCCTTGGCTACGTTGGGCTCGTCGCGATAGGCCCGAGCCGCCTTGGCCAGCACCGTTCCCCCGCCATACTGACCGCGCACCGCGCAGGCCGGATCGATGGCCGGCATGGCGGCGAACACTTCGGCCTTCTTGGCGCGGATCGCCGCGGCGTCGAAGCCGGTTGGCGGCTCCATCGCCACCATCGACAGCAAAGTGAAGGCATGATTGGGCACCATATCGCGCAACGCGCCCGTCGATTCGTAGAATTTGCCGCGTTGTTCGACACCTACCGTCTCCGCCACGGTGATCTGCACATGATCGATGCGATCGCGATTCCAGATCGGCTCGAACAGCCCATTGGCAAAGCGGAACGCCATGATGCTTTGCACCGGGTCCTTGCCCAGGAAATGGTCGATGCGGAAGATCTGCTCCTCGTCCAGGCTGCGCAGGATGCGTTTGTTCAGCTTGCGTGCCGACTCCAGACTGTGGCCGAACGGCTTTTCGATCACCACGCGGCGCCAGAACTTGGGCTTGCCGTCTTGGTCCTCGCCTTGATCTGTCAGCTTGGCCTTGCCGAGCTGGTCGACCACGATGCCGAAGAAGCGGTCGGCGACGGCCAGATAGAAAATGACGTTGCCCTGCGTGCCGTGATCCTTTTCGGTTTGCTCGAGCGCGGCGCGAATTTTCTCGTACAGAGTGGGTTTGGTCAGATCGCCCTGGATATAGGACATTTTCCCGGCCAAGCGCTGCCATGCCGTCTCGTCGATGCGCTTCGGATCGAACTCGCTGCCGCCCTGGCCGACGAAGCCCTCCAGCGTGTCGTGCAGGCCATGGCGCCAGCTATCGACAGTTGCGTCGGCCAGATCGACGCCGATTACGGCAAAATTCTCCGGCAGCACATGGGTGCGCGACAGGTTGTACAGCGCCGGCATCATCAGCCGCTTGGTCATATCGCCGCCAGCGCCGAAGATAACCATGATGCAGGGATCGGCCGGGCTTAACGTGCCCGACGCCGAATCCACATTGGATGCGATGTCTGATGCGGGCCGGTTGTCGGGCATAGCGCTACTTCGCCCCGCTCTTGGCCATGCTCTTGGCCGTGCTCTTGGTCGACGACAAACCCGCCGACTTGGCGTTGGGTTCGGGGTCGATCGTTTCGGCGCCTTCGACATGCCCGCCGAAGCCGAAGCGCATGGCCGACAGCGCCTTCTCGCCGAAGGTATGCTCCCGACGCGAGCGGAAGCGCGCGAACAGCGCCGTCGCCAGCACGCCCACCGGCACCGCCTCCTCGATCGCCGCGTCGATGGTCCAGCGGCCTTCCCCCGAATCCTGAACATAGCCCGAGAATTTCTCCAGTTGCGGGTCTTTCGCCAGAGCCGCCGCACTAAGATCAAGCAGCCATGACGAGATGACGCTGCCGCGCCGCCATACTTCGGCGATGTCGGCCATGTTCAGGCTGAAGCGTTCGTCCTCGGGGAGATCCTTGGAATCCTTGTTGCGCAATATGTCGAAGCCTTCGGCATAGGCCTGCATCAGCCCGTATTCGATGCCGTTATGAACCATCTTCACGAAATGCCCCGCCCCCGACGGTCCGGCATGGATGTAGCCGCGCTCGGCGCGCGGATCGCCCCGCTTGCGGTCCGGCGTGCGCGCGATGCTACCCAGGCCCGGCGCCAGGGCGGCAAAGATCGGATCGAGATAATCGACCGCGTCCTTGGGCCCGCCGATCATCATGCAATAGCCGCGGTCCAGTCCCCAAACTCCGCCCGACGTGCCGCAATCGACATAGCGGATGCCCTGCTTGACCAGCAGCTTGGCCCGGCGGATGTCGTCTTTGTAAAACGAGTTGCCGCCATCGATGATGATGTCGCCCGTTTCCATCAATTCGCCTAGCGCCGCAACGGTGTCGTCGGTGATCTTGCCGGCCGGCAGCATGACCCAGGTCACGCGTGGCTTCTGGTCCAACGCCTTGACCATGTCGACCAACGAGGCAGCGGCCGTCGCGCCTTCTTTGGCCAGCGCGTCGCGCGGCTTGGCATTGACGTCGAACACCACGCAACGATGCCGGGCTTTCATCAGGCGGCGGCTAATATTGCCGCCCATGCGGCCCAGTCCGATCACGCCGATTTGCATTGGCTTGGCTCCTCGAAAAAGGCTTCGCTATTGCAGCGCTCCATCCAGCGCCGTCGCAAGTTCCTTCAGTCCGGTCTCGACATTCTTGAGATGCACGCGCAGCACGCGCCGATCGCGCTCCACCAGAACTTCGAGATCGCCGCTGGCTTGTGCCGCCTTCACCACGCCGAAGCTGTAGGAGTGGCCGGGCACGTCGATGTCGGCGGGATCGTCGCAGGTGAGCTGCAGAAACACGCCCGAGTTCGGGCCGCCTTTATAGGCCTGGCCGGTCGAATGCTGGAAGCGTGGGCCAAAGCCCAGGCAGGTGGCCGCTCGCGTGCTGTCGCGAATGTGGCTGCGCATCACGGTCAAGATATCGCTGTTGCTACGGTTACGCTCGACATAAGCCAGCAGGGCAACATAGTCGCCCGACTTGCCGCCGGCTTTTACTCGGGTGAAATGGCTTTTCAGATAGCCACCCAGGGTGTTGTGCCGGCCAAGCGCCGCGGCGTTGCGCGGGTCGGCATAGAGCGCGATGCCGTTCTCGCGGAACATCGGCTCCTGTTGCGGCAGGCGACGCGATTTCTCGTAGGCATCGGTCAGCGCGCGCGTCCTGTCCTTGCTGGCCTCGACATCGGGCTGGTCGAACGGATTAATCCCGATAATCGCGCCCGCCACGGCGGTGGCGATCTCCCAGCGGAAGAATTCCCGACCGATATGCCAGATATCCTTGACCGCAATGCGGGCCACCGGATGGCCTGCTTGCTCCAACGCCGCGATCGCCTGCTGCTGGGCGGCATCGCCTTTGCCTTCAAGCTCGAGATAGGCAAAGAACCGGTCGCTGCCGTAATACTGCGGCGTCGCCAGCGGCTCGCCGGCCAGTGGAATCACACCCCGGCCATGCTTGCCGGTGCTCTCGGCCAGAAGCTGTTCCAGCCAAGCGCCGAGATCGGCAATGCCCGGCGAGGCGACGATCGTTACCTTGTCGCGGCCAAATCGCGTGGCGGCAATTCCGAGCGCAATGCCCAGCTGAACACCAGGGTTTTCTATCGGCGGCACGTCCGCCGCGCAGCTGCGTTGCATCGGTTGCGTGGTTTCCAACAGGCGCTCGACGTCGACACCCATCGCTGCCGCCGGCACCAGACCGAATTTCGACAGCACCGAATAGCGTCCGCCGATCGCCGGCGTGCCATGGAAGACATGGGCAAAGTTCAGCTGCCTGGCGCGTCGTTCCAGCGAAGAGGCGGGATCGGTCACCGCGATGAAATTTTCGCCGGCCTCGTCCTTGCCGCGCGCGGCGCGGGCGCGATCGAGGAAGTAATCGAGAAAGATATTGGGCTCCAAAGTGCCGCCCGACTTGGACGAGACAATGAACAGCGTCGTGGCGATATCGATGGCGCTGTCGATCGTTGCGATCTGTCCCGGATCGGTGCTATCCAGCATGTGAAAGCGCGGCCAGCCGGATTGCCGGCCGAAGGTTTCGCTCAACACCTCCGGCCCCAGGCTGGAGCCGCCCATGCCCAGCAGTACTACATCCGAAAACCCGCGCCGCTTGACCTCATCGCCCAGCCGGCGCAGCCGATCGATATCCGCGAGCTCGCTTGTCACGACATCCAGCCAGCCGAGCCATTTGTCTTCGTCCGTTCCGCTCCATAATTTCTTGTCGCCGGCCCACAATTTGCGAATCAGCCCATCCTTGCGCCAACGTTCCATTTCGTCTGCGACCGCTTCCGCCAGAGCGGGCGATCCCGGCGAGATTTGCTGTCGTGCGCGCGCGCCGTCCAGCAACAGGCGGCGCTGCCGCGCCACGGCGCCGAACAATTTGTCGAAAGCGTCGGCAAATTTCTGGACACCGTCCTTCACCAACCCTTCGGTAACCTCCCGCAGCGAGATGCCTTGCTCCTGCAGCGTCTGCACCGTGGCGCGGGCACCGGCCAGATCGTGCTCGATGGCGTCAGGCGCTATCTCGCCGTGATCGCGGAACGCATCCATGGTGGTAGGCGGCATGGTGTTGACCGTGTCGCGGCCGATCAGGGCCTCGACATAGAGCGTGTCCTTGTAG
>JBBSNV010000061.1:0-8346 GCA_038260375.1 Reyranellales bacterium | reverse complement strand
GATTTTCACGGGCCGCACGATAGGCAGCATCTTCTGCACGAGCGCGTTCGCGCTCGTCCATGTCGCGGCCGATCACGTTGCCAACCACGCCGCCGGCCACTGCGCCGATCACCGCGCCCTGCCAGCCGCCTAACACGGCACCCAGCACTGCGCCGCCGCCGGCACCGATCGCCGTGCCGCCTTGTTCGTTGGGGCCCGAACCGGCGCAGGCGCCCAGGGCCAACGCACCGGCCACGGCCATCGCCGCGACGCCGCCGCGCAAGGTCTTGTTCAAAGTCAGACTGGTCATAGCAAAACTCCCTGTAGGGAAAATTGGGAAAAGACCGCCTACCGGAAAAAAGCGGCGGTTGTCAGCCCAACGCCCCGACTCGAGGGTCGTTACCGCGAATTTTTTGCCGGGAGCGGGAACTATCTTCACTGTCGCATCCGCAGGGGGTAGCGTGCCGGCGACCGATCGGGGGAGAGAGACATGACTTTGCAAGTGGCGGTGCTCGACGACTATCAAGGCGTTGCTCAAATTCATGCCGATTGGTCGGTACTCAAGGACGCCGTAATCACAGCGTTCGACGACCATAGCGCCGACCAAGACGCGCTGGTCGCCCGGCTGAAGGATTTCGAGGTCGTGTGCATGATGCGCGAGCGCACGCCGATCACCCGCGCCCTCCTGGCGCGCCTGCCCAAGCTGAAGTTGATCGTCACCACCGGCATGCGCAACGCCTCGCTGGATGTGCAAGCAGCAACGGCGCGCAACATAGTTGTCTGCGGCACCGGCGGCACGACGCACGTCACGCCGGAATTGACCTGGGGGTTGATCCTTGCGCTGATGCGGCGCATCCCGTGGGAGCATAACGGCATGAAATCGGGTCGTTGGCAGACCACAGTCGGCCGTGGGCTGCAAGGGCGGACCCTGGGATTGTTGGGCCTGGGCAAGCTGGGTGGCCGCGTGGCGGTGGTGGGCAAAGCCTTCGGCATGGAGTTGATCGCCTGGAGTCAGAACCTCACCCAGGAGCGCGCCGATAAATACGATGCCAAGCTGGTGTCCAAAGAAGAGCTGTTCGCCCGCTCCGATGTCGTGACCGTCCATCTGGTGTTGAGCGAGCGCAGCCGCGGCTTGGTCGGCGCCAAGGAATTGGGCCTGATGCCGAAACACGCTTATCTGGTCAACACCTCGCGCGGGCCGATCGTCGATGAGATGGCATTGGTTGGAGCGCTGCAGGCCAAGCAAATCGCCGGCGCCGGCCTGGACGTTTACGACACCGAGCCGCTACCCAAGGATCATGCGCTGCGCCAACTGGACAATGTCGTGCTGACGCCGCATCTGGGCTACGTCACCGACGACACTTACGACATCTTCTATCGCGAGACGGTGGAAGACATCGCCGCCTGGCAGTTGGGCAAGCCGATCCGCGTGATCGAGCCGTAAAATCCAGGCAACCCCGAGAAAATAGTACAATCATCCAAAATTGTGCCATCATTGGTAGAACCAATGTGCCTTTTCCCAGGAAATGGCGCAAAACAGCCAATGAATAGGGGTTTGAATGCTGAGAACCGGTTTGAAATGGGTTGCGCGCGGTGCTGCGGTCGCTATGGCATTGGCTTTGGCGACCAACAGCCAGGCCGCCGAGCCCAAGGGCGAAATCCTGATCGTGGCGCCGCTGCTGCGCCAGCATTTCGATCCGACCACGATGATCGCGACCACCGACTATCTGGTGAACGACATATTGTTCGACGGCCTGCTCAATAACGGGCCCAACGGAAAGTATCCGGCGCTGGCGACGAACTGGAAAATCAGCCCCGACGGCAAGCAATTCGATTTCGAGCTGCGCAAGGGCGTGAAATTCCACAACGGCGATCCGTTCACCGCCGAGGATGTCAAATTCACCTACGAGCAACTGCTCAAGCCCGACAACACGCATTCTTATCGCAAGGGCTTCGTCGATGCGATCCAGCGCATCGAAGTGATCGATCCGCTGCATGTGCGCTTCATCCTGAAGACGCCGTGGCTGGGCTTCTTCTCGACCTCGCGCTACGCACTGCAACCGATCGTGCCCAAGCATTACTACGAAAAGGTCGGGCCCAAGGGCTTCCAGGACAAGCCGGTCGGCACCGGGCCATTCAAGCTCGATTCGATCATAGCTGGCGAGTGGAACCGCTTCGCGGCCAACCGGGACTACTGGGACGGCTCGCCGCACGTGAAATACGTCAAGCAGCAACTGGTGAAGGAACCGTTCACCCGTTACGCTATGCTGCAGAAAGGCGAGGCCGATATCGTCGCCGGCCTGACCGGGCCGCTGCTCGACAAGATACGCGAGAACAAGGACGTGCGGGTGTTCACCGCCAAGTTCAGCGGCACCAGCGCGCTGTTTTTCAACGTCGCCAAGTTTCCCGAGGCGAAGGATGAGCGCGTGCGCCAGGCGATCGGCTACGCTATCGATCGCAACGCCATCGCCAAGAACGTGCTGCGCGGCGTTTGTCAGCCCTCGGACGAGGTGTTTACCCCGGCTACCTTCGGTTTCCTGCCCGGGCTGAAGAGCATTCCCTACGATCCGGCCAAGGCCAAGGCGCTGTTAAAGGAGGCCGGCATCGCGCCGGGCAAGGAGTTGACCTTCACCATCCATACCGAATCGGCGTCGCTGCCCAACGCGCCGCAGGTGCTGGAGGCGATCGCGGGCTATCTCGAGGCGGCCGGCCTCAAGATCGTGCGCGAGCCCTACGACATGGCGGCATGGATGTCGATGATGCGCGGCGGCAAGCAGCCGGCCGTATTCTACGGCACTTCGGCCATGCCCGACGACGGCGGCGAGCTGATCTCGGGCTGGTACAACAGCAAGGCGGTGTGGTCCTCGGGCAATATCAACGACCCGGATTACGACAAGGTGCTGGCCGATCAGTTCCAGATGACAGATCCCAAGGCCCGCCTTGCGCTGCTGCAGAATTTCGCCAAGCTGGAGGACGCGCGACGCGAATCGGTACCGCTGTTCTGGTGCGGCGAATCCTTTGCCGTGTCCAACCGCGTCAAGGACCTCAAGCCGGCCATCGGCAGCCCCTATCACCTGAAGCTGCAGACGGTCGAACTGGCCAAATAGGGGGGAATCGAAGGGCAAAGTCCGTTCGAAATTCGCAAGCACTCAAAGCAAACGGGAGGGCAGGAAAATGTCGTATGTGAGACGCGGCCTGGCCGCAGGATTTTTGTCTTTGGCGCTGTCCACCGCGCTGGCGATGCCGGCCGCCGCCGCGCCGCAGGGCGACGTGGTCATTGCCGGCGCACTGCTGCGCCAGCAATTCGACCCCTCGATCATGGTGGCGGTGACAGACTACACCGCCTTCAACATGCTCTACGACGGCCTGCTCAATCTCGGCGACAAGGGCAAATATCCGGCGCTCGCCACTAGCTGGAAGATCAGCGACGACGGCAAGCAGATCGACTTCGAGTTGCGCAAGGGCGTGAAGTTTCACAACGGCGATCCGTTCACGGCCGAGGACGTGAAGTTCAGCTACGAGCTGCTGCTGAAGGATGGCAACACGCATTCCTATCGCAAGGCGTTTGTGCAGCAGATCGATCACATCGAGGTGCTGGGACCGTACGCGGTGCGTTTCGTGCTGACCCAGCCCTGGCCCAGCTTCTTCTCGTCCTCGCGCTACGGCTTGCAGCCGATCATTCCCAAGAAATACTACGAGCAGGTCGGCGCCAAGGGTTTCCAGGCCAAGCCGATCGGCACCGGACCGTACAAGCTGGTCGATCTGAAGGCCGGCGAGTGGTCGAAGTTCGAGGCCAATATCGACTATTGGGGCCAGGTCTCCAAGGTCAAGACCGTCACGCAACGGCTGGTCAAGGAGCCGTTCACGCTCTACGCCATGCTGGAAAAGGGCGAGGCGGATGTGGTGTTCGGCCTGACCGGCGCACTGCTTGAAAAGCTCAAGGCCAACAAGCAGATGAAGATTTTCGAATCGAAATACAGCGGCACCAGCGGCATCTATTTCAACACGCCCAAATTCCCCGAGGCCAAAGACAAGCGCGTGCGAATGGCCGTCGCCTACGCCATGAATCGGGCGGAAATCGCCACGAAAATCCTGAGCGGGGTGTGCGAGCCGGCAACCAGCATCTTCACCCCGGCGACCTTCGGCTACCTGCCGGGCCTGAAAGCCATTCCCTACGATCCGGCCAAGGCCAAGGCACTGCTCAAGGAGGCTGGCATCCAGCCTGGCAAGGAGATCACCTTCAGCCTGCACACCGAATCCTTCGGCTCGCTGCCGAGCGCGCCGCAGGTGCTGGAAGCGATTGCCGGCAATCTCGAGGCGGTCGGCTTCAAGGTGACCCGCGAGCCCTACGACACGGCGGCGTACCTGGCGGCGTGGCGCAGCGGCAAGCAGCCCGCGGTGTTCTACGGTCCGTCCTCGCTGCCCGACGACGGCGGCGAGACGCTGGAAGGCTGGTTCAGTTCGACCGCCGTGTGGTCGTCGGGCTATATCAACGTGCCCGAATACGACAAGGTGTTCAAAGCGCAGCTCGGCGCCACCGACCGGAAGGTGCGCGAGAAGTTGCTGCAGGACTGGGCCAAGATGGAAGACGAGCGGCGTATGGCTTTGCCGCTGTTCTGGTGCAATACCGCCTATGCCGTCGGGCCGCGCGTGAAGTCATGGCATCCGGCGGTGAGCAGCGCCTATCACTACAATCTCAATACGATGGAACTGGCGAAGTAACGCTGCTAGGCACAAGCGGCTATTCTGGCGGCTCGGATATCGACTGCGGTCGACGTCCGAGCCGTTTCTTTTTGCCTTCGCTGCCGTGCCGTCGCGGCGTTTGCCTGGGGTGGCGGGCCAATCGCTGCGCGTTCCGCGTTGCGGCAGGATTGGCCAAGCACCTCGCGGCTGCACCGCTTTACTCAATTGCCGCTCGGCGGCGGCGCTAGGTTGCCGCCGGACACTCATCCGGAGAGAACGATGCCGCTCGATACCTCCACCATGGACCAGCTGGTCGACGCCGTGTCGCGCTTCGTGCGCGAGCGCTGCATCCCGCTGGAGGAACAGGTCTCCGAACTGGACAAGGTGCCCGACGATCTGATCGAGGAGATGAAGACGCTGGGCCTGTTCGGCCTGACCGTGCCGGAGGAATATGGCGGGCTGGGCTTGAACACCGAAGAAGACGCGTGTGTGGTCGGCGCCAAGGAATTGGGCCTGATGCCGAAACACGCTTATCTGGTCAACACCTCGCGCGGGCCAATCGTCGACGAGCAGGCGTCGGTTGCGGCACTCCGGGCCAAGTAAATCGTCGGGCCCGGCTCGATGTTTACGACCACGAGCCGCTGCCCAAGGATCATGCGTTTCGCAAACTAGACAAAGTCGTGCTGATGCCGCATCTGGGTTACGTGACCGACGACACTTACGACATCTTCTACCGCGAGACTGGGCCAGCATGCATAAGCCATAAACGCATTGCGCCCCGGGAGCTGGCATTCAGCCCGGGGCGCAAACACTTTGCTGCCGCATCGTTACGACGCGCCTGGCGATCCCGATCGGGCTGCCAGAAGGATCGGTGAGCTGGATTGGGTTAGCGGCCGGCGATTACCGCCGATCGCCACGGCAGGTTACTTCGCCCGGACGGGCGGTTTCGACGGCGCAGCGGCCGTTATTGGGCAGATCGCGCACGACGCGCCAATGATCGGGCGTCTTGTCGCCCCGGTCATGGGCGGTGATGTAACCGCAAATCATGTTGTTGTTCTCGATCGACACGCGCCAGAAGCGCAGGGTTTCCGCGCCCATCGACTTCCACGGCCCGTCATTGCCGACCACATCGGCAGTGGCGCGCACATTGGCCGGGCATTTGAACGATTCGAAGCGCGGCTGACGGATGCGAGTCTGATCGCAAACCAGGGCGATGCTGTCGATATAGACACCGGAGCGGCCTTCCAGCGCGCTGCCCACGGCATTGGCCGGGCACCAGCCGGCCGCGTCGTTGCCGCCACGGCGTTCCGAACCGGGGCGGCTGCCGCCGGCGCTGATATTGCCGGCGTTCTCGAAGCGGTTGGCGCGATCGTTCCAACGCTGGCAGCGCAGCGAAATCTCGTGCACGTAATTGGCGCCGGAATAGATCTGCACGCCGGGGAAATTGTAGCTGCGCGCATTCCAACTGCCGCTCAAGCCGGTAACCAGCGATCCAGCCGGGCAGAGCTGCTGCACACGGCGGCCGTTATCGCCGCCGGTATTGCCGACGACATAGGTGTTGCCGACCAGCTCATTGTCGCGGACCTTGCGGCAAACCACTTGCACGCCGTTGAGAAAATTGTCGACCCGGGCATTGATACCGACGATCGCGCCATCCTGGCCGCAATCGAGGCGATAGGGGCTGCCGCCATTGCCGCCCAAAGGCGGGGTGCGGGTCTCTTGGGCGGAAGCGGTGCCAGCCAGAAACAGGCAGGCCGCCATGCCGATCAGAAAGGTACGAGTAAAGGGCGTCATAGAAAACCTCCAGGTGAGCAGGGCAAGGGCCGAACGATGGTAACGGAAGCGAGCGGAAATGGTTGCATCATAACCGCGATGACAACCGCAGGCGCGAAGCAGATGCAGCAGGAAGCAAGTACAGTAATCGTGTCCAAGCATCATGACGCCGCGATACAGGCATAACCGTGGCGATCGGACTTACGGCCAACGCAATTGCATCACGCGCAATCTTCGTAAGTCGAGATTCCCCAGATGACCTCCGGGACAGCTGAAACGGTAGCACATGGCGAGCTCTCCTCAAACCTACCAGTTCGAGCACGTTCTTCCGCCGGCCGCCGAATGGACGTTGCCCGGGCGCACGCAGAATGCTCCAGATCGCCGAATTGCTTGAACACGAACAGCGGGTGATAGCAGGTACCCGCGAAGTGGCCGTTACATCTTTAAAGTCTGAGAAATAGACCTTGGCTCGTGCGCCCATAACAATGGGCGTTGGGCCGGGGTAACGAACTTTCACGCGCTTGGCTAGAGCGTGATGCGGCGCTACCTTGCCGGCAGCGTATTTGCCGGAGAGAACAATGCCGCTCGATGCTTCCACCATGGACCAGCTGGTCGACGCCGTGTCGCGCTTCGTGCGCCAGCGCTGCATTCCGCTGGAAGAGCAGGTTTCCGAAGAAGACAAGGTGCCCGACGATCTCGTTGAGGAGATGAAAGTCTTGGGCCTGTTCGGCCTGACCGTGCCGGAAGAATATGGCGGGTTGGGCTTGAACACCGAAGAAGAGGCGCGGGTGGTCAGCGCGCTGGGCTACACGGCGCCGGCGTTTCGCTCCGTGTGCGGCACCAATATCGGCATCGGCTCGCAAGGCCTGATCAATGCCGGCACGCCGGAGCAGAAGAGAAAATACCTGCCGGGCATCGCTTCGGGCGAAATCATCACGTCGTTCGCCCTGACCGAGCCGGAAGCGGGATCGGATGCGGCCGGCCTGCGCACTTCGGCCAAGCGCGATGGCAACGACTGGGTGCTCAACGGCACCAAGCGCTATATCACCAACGCCAATGTCGCCCATCTGCTGACCGTGATGGCGCGCACCAATCTCAACAACAAAGGCGGTGGCGGCATCTCGGCGTTCCTGGTCGAGCGCGGCATACCAGGCCTGCGCTTCGGCAAGCCGGAAAAGAAAATGGGCCAGCAGGGCGCGCATATCTGCGACGTGATCTTCGAAGACTGCCGCGTGCCGGCGTCGCAAATGATGGGTGGTGAAGCGGGCGAAGGCATGGGCTTCCGTTCGGCCATGCGCACTTTGGATCGCGGCCGGTTGCATGTCGCGGCATTGTGCGTCGGCATGGCCGAGCGCTTGATCGATGAGAGCGTGCGCTATGCCGCCGAGCGCAAGCAATTCGGCCAGGCCATCGCTACGTTTCAATTGGTGCAGGCCATGCTGGCCGACAGCCAGACCGAGTCCTATGCCATGCGTTCGATGATGATGGATGCGGCGCGCCGGCGCGATACCGGCGAAGACGTCACTATGCTGGCCTCGTGCTGCAAGCTGTTCTGCTCCGAAGCCTTGGGCCGCATCGCCGACCGGGCAGTGCAGATCCATGGCGGCGCGGGTTACATCCGGTCCTACGCCGTCGAGCGCTTCTATCGCGACGTGCGTATCGTGCGGCTTTATGAGGGCACTTCGCAGATCCAGCAACTGATCATCGCGCGGGAGATGTTGAAGGGCGTCAAAGCGTAACTCTACTATAATTCGATTATTCTAGAAATATGGTTGACATTGGCAAGCGGCGCGGTGTAACGCTGTTGTCATGAAACTCGACACCGCTGCCGCTCATCTCGAAGCGCTGGGCAATCCCACCCGGTTGAAAATATATCGTGCGCTGGTTCGCGCCGGCGCCGGCGGACTGCCG
>JBBSNV010000060.1:0-8377 GCA_038260375.1 Reyranellales bacterium | reverse complement strand
GATGGATTTTTCCGGCGTCGTCAAAATGTTGGATGGGAAGTAAAGCGATGATCGTTCTTTACGACCTACTGGGCGTCGACGACAAGCGCTACAGCCCGTTCTGCTGGCGCATCCGTCTGGCTTTGGCGCATAAAGGACTGCAGAGCCAAGACGTCACCGTTGGTTTCACCGAGAAGGACAAGGTAGCGTTCTCCGGCCAGAGCCTGGTGCCGGTGATCGTCGACAAGGCCAATGGCGATAAGGTCGTTACCGATAGCTGGGCCATCGCCTGCTATCTGGAAGAAACCTACCCGCAGAAATCGATTTTCGGTGGGACGACGGCGCAAGCTGTCACGCGCTTCGTCAATGCTTGGGCCGGACCGGGTCTCATGATGCATATCGGACCGCTGATCATTCGCGATTTGCACGACCGCGTGCGGACGGAAGATCAAGCCTATTTCAGAGAGTCTCGCGAAAAGCGTTACGGCAAGACCTTGGAGCAAGTGCAAGACGGCCGCGAAGCACGGCTGCCGGCGTTGCGCATTGCCCTGGAGCCCGTTCGCCAAGTGATCGCGAACCAGCCGTTTCTAGGCGGCAAGCAGCCGAGCTATGCCGATTACATCGTGTTCGGTGGCTTCCAATGGGCGCGCATCGCTTCGGACTTCAAGCTGCTGGCGGAGGATGATCCGATCAATGTCTGGATCGGCCGCATCGACGGGCTCTATGATGGGCTGACGCGTAAAGTGGGCTGGGGCAAATAAGGGAGGCTGCGATGACCGAAGTGAAAGTCACTCACGACTACAAGGCGTCGGCCGATAAAGTCTGGCAGAAGATTCGCAGCTTCACGGGCCTAGCCGATTGGCTGCCCGGCATCACCTGCGAAGCGACCGATGGCGGCAAAACCCGCAAGCTGCAAATGCCGGGCGGTATCGTCATCATCGAGGCGCTGGAAAGCCACGACGAAGCCGACCGCACGTATGGCTACAAGATCGTGCAGTCGCCGCAGCCGGTGAAAAACTATCACTCGGTGATCAAAGTTGTTCCCAACGGCACCGGCAGCACGGTGGTCTGGACCAGCAGCTTCGAGCCGATCGGGCCCGAAGCTCTGGCTAAAGGCATGATCGAAGGCATCTACAAGACCGCGCTGGGTGCGCTGTCCTTGGCCGTGGGCGGCTAGTTCTTAGGGCTTGAGGATCACGCGGCCGACGACTTTGCCGGCCTTCAGTTCTTCTAGCGCGTCGTAGGCGCCTTCGAGCGGCCGGGTTGAGAACGGCAGCGGCGGCACCTTGCCCTCGCGCACCAGGGCCATCAGTTCGCGCAGATCCTCAAGCGATCCGACGTAAGAGCCCTGGATGGTCAAGGCGCGCAGCGGCATGCCGGCGATCGACAGCGGCGTGTCGCCACCGAACAAGCCCACCACGATCAGGCTGCCGCCACGGCGTAGCGCATCGAGCGCGAATTGCACCGAGGTTGGCGCGCCGACGAAATCGATCGCCGCATCGACGCCGCCTGCGTCGACCAGTTGCTTGACCGACTCGGGCGCCTTGGAATTGATGACGCGATCGGCGCCGGTCTCCTTGGCTGCTTTCAATTTCGCATCGTCGATATCGGCCACGATGATCTCGGCATTGCTCACCGCCTTGGCGATGGCCACGCCGGCCAAACCGACGCCACCCGCGCCGATCAGCAACAGCTTCTTCAAGCCGCCGCGCACCGCCATGGTCTTTTTGATCGCGGCGTAGGCGGTAATGCCGGAGCAGGCATAGGTGCAAGCGAGCTCTTCCGGCACATTGCCGTAATCGACCAGGTATTTGGCGTCAGGCACCATGACGTAGTCCGCATAACCGCCATCCTTGCGCGTGCCCAATTGGCGCGGCGTGGCGCACAGCACTTCGTCGCCCGACTGGCAGATCGCGCATTGGCCGCAGCCGATCCAGGGATAAACCACCGCACGTTGGCCGACCCGCACACTCTTCACGTCGGGGCCGATTGCCACCACTTCGCCCGCGATCTCATGGCCCAAAGTGTGCGGCAGCTTCATGCCGCGGGTGCTAACGTCGAGCCGCTTGCCCATGCCGAGATCGAAGAAACCCTCCCAGATATGCAGGTCGGAGTGGCATACGCCACTCGAGCCGATGCGAACCAGCACTTCAGCCCCTTGAGGCTTGGGGGTGTCGTAGGTATTGAGCTTCAGCGGCTTACCGAAATCGACGATCTGCATGGCGCGCATTTTTGCGTCTCCTCCAATTATCAGCTTATGCTTCAGCTTAAACATGCAAGGAAGGCGAGGGGAAGCGTCATGAGCGAGTTCAAGCCGGGCGACCACAGATTCGGCCCATCGCACTATTTTGAAGATCTATCGATTGGCCAGCGCTTCTACATCAATTCGCGCACCCAGACCGAGGCGCTGTTCTCGGCTTTCCAGCTCGCCTCGGGCGACAACCACCCGATCCATTACGACCGCGAATACTGCAAGGCGCGGGGACACCGCGATATGCTGGCGCATGGTTTGCATGTGGCGATCCAGGGTGCGGCCGGTGCGGGCATTTTCCCGCATTACATCGGCGATTCGCTGATCGCCTTTACCGAACAATCGTCGCGCTTCCTCAAACCAGTCTATGTCGGCGATACCCTGTATCCCGAACTGGTCATTACCGAGTTGAAGCCGGGCAAGACCACCGGCGTGGTGGTGATGAAAATTACCATCCACAACCAGAGCGGCGAGTTGGTGCTGGATGGCGAGCATAAATACCTGGTGCGCAAGCGCGCCTAGCGAAATAAGCGACACTACCAGCGTTGCCAACCCAGCACCGGTCGCCATGATCGCGGTAAAACGGGAGGACAATTTGGCCAATTTGAAAGGCAAAGTCGCTTGGGTCACGGGTGCTGGCACCGGCATCGGTCGCGCCGGCGCGATCGAACTGGCCAAGGCCGGCGCCCATGTCGTTCTGTCCGGTCGTCGTCCCGAAACCCTGAAAGAGACCGCGGCACTGATCAAGAAAGCCAAGGGCAGCAGCGAAATCGCGGTGCTCGACGTGGCCGACATGAAGGCGGTCGACGAGGTCGCGGCCGGCATCATCAAAAAACACAAGCGGATCGATATTCTGGTCAACAGCGCGGGGCTTAATATCCCGCAGCGCGCGTTCGCCGATTTGCGGCCCGAGGGCTGGCGCGAGGTGATCGATATCAACCTGCACGGCACGATGTATTGCGTCATGGCGGTGCTGCCGCGTATGCGCACTCAACAGGATGGGCTGATCATCAACGTCTCGAGCTGGGCCGGCAAATTCATCGGCAAGCTGACCGGACCCGCCTACAATGCCTCCAAATTCGGCGTGGTGGCGCTGACCGAGACCATCAACGCCGAGGAATGCGGCAACGGCATTCGTGCTTGCGCACTGTGCCCGGCCGAGGTGGCGACGCCGATCATGGACCGTCGCCCGGTGCCACCCAGCAAAGAAGATCGCGGCCGTATGTTGCAGGAAGAGGATCTGGGCAAGACCATCCTGTTCGCGGCGTCGTTGCCGCCGCGCGCCTGCGTCAACGAGATCATCATCAGCCCGACCCATAACCGCAGTTATCTGGGCGGCTTCGAATCGAACCGCCCCGCCGCGGGCCGTAAATAATCAATCAAAAGGAGACGATCATGCTGGGCGTTATCGCTACCCTGACCATCAAGCCGGGCACCAACAAGGAATTCGAGGAGACCATGGGCAAGCTGGCCGCCGCCGTGCGCGCCAACGAACCGGGCAACAAGCTCTATGTCCTGCACAAGACCGACGACGTAAATGTCTATGTCATGCTGGAGCGCTACGAGAACCAAGCGGCGCTAGAAGCCCATCGCGGCATGCCGCATTTCAAGGAGCTGGGCCGCAAGCTCGGTGAATACCTGGCCGGCCGTCCTGAGGTCAAGGTGATGCAGGAAGTCGGGTGAGCCGCTGCTTCATTCCAAATGGGTATGAGGTATGTGCGATGCCGCCAGCCGCTCTTCGGCGACCTTCTGAAGCTGGTGTTTGAGTTCGGGATAGGCCGCCAGCAAGTTGCGGAAGTCGCTGACCGGCAACATCAGTAACTGGTTGAAGGTGACGGCGATTACGTCGGCGGTGCGGCGGGTATCGACCAGCAAGGCGATCTCGCCGAAGAAATCGCCCGAGTGCAGCCGCACCGGCGAAGGCGGAACGATAACGTCGGCTTCGCCGCTGACGATGAAGTACATGCAATCGGCCCGCTCGCCCTTGCGCACGATAGCCTCGCCGCGTTCGGCCGAGCGCGGCTTGAGCATGGCAGCGATTTCGGCGATGCGAATGGCGGGCAGGTCGGAGAACAGCGGCACCTTGGCTACCAGATTCCAGGTAACGACGAAATTGCGCTTGCGGATTTCTTCAGCAAAACCGGAAGCCAAAATAGCGGCGGGCAAGGCGAACATGCCAAGGCCCAGGATGACGGTGATGCCGCCCAGAATCTTGCCGACCGCGGTGATCGGCACCGTGTCGCCGTAACCCACTGTCGCCAAAGTGACCACGCCCCACCACAAAGCATCGACACTGGAGCCGAATTTTTCGGGCTGGGCGTGGCGCTCGGCCAAATACATCAAAGTCGAAAACAGCACCAACAAAGTCAGCATGATGACGCCGGCGGCGATCAACGGCCGGATCTCGTTGCGTAGCACGCTACCCAAGGTCTCGATGGCGGAGGAGTAGCGCATCAGTTTCAAGATGCGCAGCACCTGAAGCTGCAGCAGCACGTCTGCGCCCATCGGCGTCACCAGCCCGAGCCAGAACGGCGCGATCGCCAGCAAATCGATCACGCCGCGCGGCGATATCAGGTAGTCGCGCCGGGCTTGGCTTGGGCTGCGCTGGGGCAGCTTTTTGCCTTCCGGCGCAATCCATACCCTGAGCGCATATTCGATCGTGAAGATCAATGCCGCGGCGGTTTCGATGCCATCGAACGCGGTGTCGAACCGCGCTAAGCCGCGATCGGTTTCGGCTAATGCGACCACCACCGAGATCAGGATGAAGGCGATCAGGAAGCCGGCAATCGTCCGCCCGCCAAACCGCCGTGCGCCGTCGCCATCCAGGTAGTGGAATATCGCGTGCCGCATACCGCCTCGCACTTGGACGCGGCGATAGTAACACTATCGCGCGACTTTGGCTGACAGGACGGCAAATTCATTTGCCCGTCTTCAAGGCCGTGCTAGAACGTCGGCGCTTGCGGATTTGGACCGCGGAGCTTGCCATGGACACGATCGAACAACGCATTAACCCGCCGGGGACGGCGCCCGGCACCCTGGCCGGCCGCGTCGTCGTCGGCGCTGAGACCTTGCATTTCACCCTGGTCGAATACGACGAGAAGAAATGCGACATGTTCTTCGAAGTGCCGATTGACGAATGCCAGTTTCATCTGTCGACGCCGGAAAAGACCTGGATCGACGTCAGCGGTCGGCCCAGCGCGGAAATGCTGAAGACCCTGGGCGAGGCATTCGGGCTGCATCCTTTGGCGTTGGAAGACGTGTTCCACGCCAATCAACGCTCCAAGGTCGAGGTGTTCGAGCGCCAGGTATTCGTGGTGCTGAACGATCCGGCGTGGGACGGCAGCGAACTCAAGCCGCGCCAGGTCAGTATCTTCTTCGGTCACAACTACGTCATCTCGTTCCACGAACATGCCGACGACATCTTCGCCGTGGTACGCGATCGCATGCAGCAAAGCGGCGCGCGCATCCGGACGCGCGAGACCGATTATCTGGTTTATGCGCTGGTCGATTTGGTGGTGGATCGAAAGTTTCCGTTACTGCAACGCTTTAGCGATTCGGTCGAGACGCTGGAAGACGAGGCGCTGGAGCAGCCGACCAAGCAGACGCTGAAGGAAATCCACGAACTGCGGCGCTCGCTCTACAGCTTCCATCGGATTCAATGGGCCGAGCGCGAAGCGGTGCATGCCATGATGCGCACCGATATTCCTTCGATCGCGGGCGAGACGCGTACCTATCTGCGCGACTGTCTCGATCACAGCATCGCGGTGCTCGACTTGGTCGAGACCTACCGCGAAATGTGCAACAGCGTGATGGATGTCTACATGATGTCGACGTCGAACCGGCTGAACGAGGTGATGAAGGTGCTGGCCATTATCACCACCATCTTCATGCCTTTGGGGTTTATCGCGGCCATATACGGCATGAATTTCGACAGGGAGGCTGGGCCGTTGAACATGCCCGAACTGCACTGGGCCTATGGTTATCCCGCGGTAATCGGCATCATGGTGTTGATTGTCATAGCCATGACGTTGTGGTTCAAGCGGCGCGGGTGGTTCTAAGCGCCGGTAAATTGCAATTGGGAATATCGGATTGGAAGTCAATCGGTTGCACCGTTTGCCGGATGGCTACCGTCTAGCGAACGATTGCGTCGCGAGCTGACGTCGTGAGCTAACAGTGGTGAGCTAGCAATAGTGGCATGCTGTGGCAAACTTACCACGGCTAGCCCAATTGCGCGTAACCCCCTAGTCTTCCTCGTGGTTTTTGCTAAACTCACATCGAGCTATGTTGGTGCCGCATTCCGCTGGCGGTCATTGGGGGTCTGAAAGATGCAAGATCAAATCGCTTCCGTATTACAAAGCCATCTGCGTTCTGCGGCTTGGCCGGTGTTCCACGCTGGTGTCGATCAGCGTGGCAGTCGCGTCGTCTTGCACCTGACAGGCGGCAGCGATGCCGACCGACTGATCGAAACAACGCGCGATGTGCTGAAAGCGGCGGGCCTCGAGGCCAAAGTCGTGGTCAAGCAGCACGATGCGGCGCGCATGGCGCGGGCCAAGACCTTAGAGCAGTTGCTGGCGCCATTCGATCACGAGGCCAATCTGTTCGATCCCACCGCGGTGGTCGGACGTGCCCGCGTCGTGATGTCGGCGGTGCATGACGCGCGTCTCGAAATGAAAAGCACGTTGCGCGGCGTGTTCCTCGATCCGGTATCGCGCGTTCTCTACGTCATTGCCGGCAAGAATGCCGATGCCGCGGCGCTTGAATCTAGTTTGATGGCCGCAATCGATCGTGCCACCGCACGCACTGGCAGTCACTTCAATCGCCCGCCGTTGACGGTGCGGATCGTCAACATGCTGCCGATGCGGCCGCTGGTGCCGGTCGATCGGGCTTCGTTGCGGTTGCGCCCGGTGATCGGTCGTGCGCGCGGCTTGCGCGCCTTGGCTGCCGGCGTCGCCGCCGCTTTGGGCGTGGGTGGCATCGCGACGGTTGCACTCGCGCAAACGGCCCCTGCCGTTTCCGGAGCGAACGCTAAGATCCAAATCGAAGGCGGTTATCTGAAAAACGATGACGGTGCCAGCGGCCTGGCTGGCGTGGCGGCGGGAGCCCTGACGGCGCCGCTCGGCCAGCAGTTCGGTGTCCAGTTCGACGGTGCGGTCGGTAGTTTCGATGGCGAGTTCTACTGGGGTGCCGGTGGCCATCTGTTCTGGCGCGATCCAGCGCAGGGCCTGGTAGGCGCGTTCGGCCAAGTCAGCGCCTTCAATGGCGCCACGCTTTATCGTGCCGGCATCGAAGGCGACGCTTATCTCAATCGCTTCACTCTGGGCGGCCATGTTGGCTATCAGACCGGCAACGATAGCCATAAGGCGCATGTGGATCACGGTGTGATTGCCGGTGTCCATCTGAAATATTATCTCACCGATAACTTCGCGTTGCAGACTAGTGGCGGCATCGAAGGGCCGAGCTGGTATGGCCGTGGCGGTTTCGAATATCAACCGGGCTTTGCCGCACTGCCAGGCCTGTCGATCTTCGCCGACGCCGGTGGCGGGTCGGATCATCACGTATTCGCGCTGGCCGGCATCCGCTACTACTTCGGCAACGACAAGACTTTGATCCGTCGCCATCGCGAAGACGATCCCGATTTGCTGCCGCTCAACGAAGTGCAGAAATTCGAGCGCAAGAAGCGTAACTTTTCGCCAGGTTCGGGCGCCTAATCGCACTTTCGACGACAAAAGGGCCGGTGAGTGTTTCACCGGCCCTTATTTTTTGGGCATACTCCTGACGTCGCAGTGACGACGAAGTTCGAGGCAAGCGTGGCGCGGATCGTTATCGGCTGGGAGTTGGGCTCGAGCCCCGATCTGCTTTACGACGTGCGCGATATCGGCCGCGCGTTGGCCGAGCGTGGCCACCAGATTACCTACATAGTGGGCGACCCCGTCATGTTGGCGTCGCTGTTTCAGCCCGAGGAAAAGCCTGAAATCTTGCCTGCACCCTTGCCTTCGGCGCGATCCGAAGCGGTGGCAAAATCCGCGCGGGAAGGTGGCTTCATCGACAAGCTGGCTGTCCAAGGCTTCGCAATCGCCGACAGTTTGACGACATTGGCCGAAGTTTGGCGTCGGCTGGTGATGCGCGAAAAGGCCGATCTGGTGTTGG
>JBBSNV010000059.1:0-8386 GCA_038260375.1 Reyranellales bacterium | reverse complement strand
GGTCGAGCTGAAAGACGTGATCGGTCTCGGGGTAGGCAGCGAAGCGCTTGAAGACCTGCGCCGAATAGAGCTGGCGCTGCTGCAGGGTCGAGTTGGGCGCGGCGGTCGCCAAGGTGATCAGCACGCCCTGATCTTCCTGCGGCGCCAATTCCTTCTGCGAATAGGCGTAGAGGAAGTAGATGCTGGGAAAGATCAGCAGCGCGAACACCACCGTCACCGATATGTAGGTCAGGCTTTTCTCCAGCGAACGCTGATAGCGTCGGCGCACGCGGTCGAAGGTGCGGTCAATGGTGTCGACCATGCACGCTTCCCAGCCTTTGCCGCCCTTGTCGTGCGGCTTGAGCATGCGCGAGGCCATCATCGGCGACAAGGTCAAGGCAACGATCGCCGACATGGTGACCGCGCCGACCAAGGTGAAGGCAAATTCGCTGAACAGCGCGCCGGTCAATCCGCTCTGAAAGCCGACTGGGAGATAGACCGCGATCAAGACCACAGTCATGGCGATGATCGGCCCGCCCAGTTCGCGCGCGGCGACGATGGCCGCGGGAATGGGCTTCATGCCCTCGTCGAGATGTCGATTGACGTTTTCAACGACAATGATGGCGTCGTCGACCACCAGGCCGATCGCCAGCACCAGCGCCAGCAGAGTCAACAGGTTGATGGTGAAGCCGAACGCCAACATTACGGCGAAGGTGCCCACCAGCGATAGTGGAATGGCGATTACGGGGATGATCACCGAGCGCGGCGATCCCAGGAACAGGAACACCACCAAGGTGACGATGGCCAAGGCCTCGAGCAGGGTGCGAATCACCTCGTTGATCGAGGAATTAACGAAGGCGGTCGAGTCGTAAACGATCTTGCCCTCGAGGCCTTGCGGCAGTTGCGATTGCACCTCGGGGAACGCCTCGCGCACGCCGGCGATGACGTCGAGCAAATTGGCCGCCGGCGCCACTTTGATGCCGATATAGACCGCACGTTGGCCGTCGAAGCCGACCGAAGTTTCGTAATCGTCCGAGCCCAAGGTGACGTTGGCCACGTCGCCCAGTCGCACGATGGCGCCGCCGGTCTGCTTGACCACCAGGTTGCGGAACTCCTCCACCGAATGCAGGCTGGTCGAGGCGGTCAGATTGACCTGCACCATTTGGCCTTTGGTGCGGCCTAAGGCGGAGAGGAAATCGTTGTTGGCCAGCGCCTGGTTGATGTCGGTGCCGGTCAAGCCATAGGCCGCCATCTTCTGCGGATCGAGCCAGGCGCGCAGCGCGAAGTTGTTGGCGCCCAGCAGTTCGGCGGTTTGCACGCCCTGCACCGCCTGCAACTTGGGCTGCACCACGCGTACCAGATAGTCGGTGATCTGGTTGGGCGCCAAGACATCGCTGGAGAAGCCGATATACATGGCGTCGATGGTCTCGCCCACCGCGACGGAGATCACCGGCTGCTGCGAGCCTGGCGGCAATTGATTCAGCACCGAGCTGACCTTGGTGGCGATCTCGGTCTGCGCCTTGTCGGGGTCGTAGTTGAGGCGAAGATTGGCGGTGATGGTGCTGACGTTGGAGCGGCTGGCCGAGGTCAGATAGTCGATGCCGTTGGCTTGGGCGATGGCGTTTTCCAGCGGCGTGGTGATGAAGCCCGCGACCAACGCCGGATCGGCGCCGAAATAGGTCGTGGTGACGGTGACCACAGCGTTCTCGGTATGCGGATATTGCAGGATCGGCAGCGACGTGACCGAGCGCAAACCCAGCACCAAAATCAACAAGCTGACGACGCTGGCCAACACCGGCCGGCGGATGAAGATGTCGGTAAATCTGCTCACCGCTTCGTCCTCTTACTTGTCGACCGGCTTGGGATCGGGATCGTTCGACGGCTGCACCGAGTTGTCGATTGCCACGCCGGCGCCGTTGCGCAGCTTGAGCTGGCCGGCAATCACCACGACCTCGCCCTCATCGACGCCCTTGATGATGGCCACCTGATCGCCGCGCGTCGGGCCGGTGGTGACGAAGGATTGCCGCGCCACCAATCGGTCGCCGCCCTGCGGGTTCTTGCCCTTGTTGTCGATGAGATAGACCGTCGAGCCGTAAGAGCTGTAGGACACTGCGGTCTGCGGCAGAGTGATGTAGCGCTGCACCTTGCCGGTATCGATATCGACCGTGGCGTACATGCCGGGCAACAGCTTGCGATCAGGGTTGGGCAGCGTGGCGCGGATCAGCAGGTTGCGGCTGGCGCTATTGACCTTGGCGTCGATCGCGGTGATCTCGCCGGGAAAGCTGGCGTCGGGGAAAGCGTCGACCTTGACGGTAACTTTTTGGCCGACTTGCAGCTGTTCCAGCATCTGCTGCGGCAGGAAAAAATCCATGTAGATCGGATCGAGCGCCTGCAGGGTGACTACGGCCGTGCCCGCAGTCAGGTATTGACCGACATCGACCGTGCGCAGGCCAAGCTGGCCGGCGAACGGCGCCTTGACAGTCTTCTTGTCCATGATCGCTTGTTGTTGGGCCAACTGGGCTTTGGCGTTGGTCAAACTGGCTAGATCGGCATCGACCACGGCCTGGCTGACAGCCTGGATCTTGAGTTGCTTGATGTCGCGGTCGTAATTGATCTGCGCCAGATCGGCGGTGGCTTGCAGCGCCTGCAGCCGCGCCATGTCGTCGGCCGAACGCAAGGTCAGCAAAACGGCGCCGGCCTGCACCATGTCACCGCTCTTGAACGAGATGGTGTCGACGATGCCGGCTACTTCCAGCGCTAGATCCGCGCCGTTGACCGCGCGCAAACTGCCCACGGCGCTGACTTGGCTGCGCCATTCGGAAGTGCCTGCGGTCGTGGTGGCAACAGTCTGCGGAATGCTGGCGAAGCCGCCCATGACTTCCTTGATCTTCGCGCTCTTGAAGACTTGAAAGCCGATCAGTAATCCCGCCACCACGCCGACCACCAGCAGCATGACGGTCATGCGGATGAACAACGTGCTGCGTTTGCGTTTCGGCCTGTCGATTGTCGCCATGTCTGCTTCCTAATCGTTGCGGGCCATGCCGCTTATTGCTTGCCTTGCGCTGCGGGCGAGGTCGGTGCACCGACATCCTGGCGGTTCCACCAGCCGCCACCCATCGCCTGGAACAGGGCCGCGGTGTCGGCAAGGCGCTGTGCCTGGGCGCGCACCAGATTGACCCGTGCATTGAGATAGACCTGCTGCGCATTGAGCAGCGACAGATAGGTGGTGGCGCCGGTCTGGAATTGCGCTCGCGAGATGTTGAGGCTGGCCGCCGCCGCGCGCACCGCGGCGTCCTGGGCTTTCAGCGCATCGGCGTCGGCCTGGATGGCGCGCAACGAATTGGCCACGTCCTGGAACGCGCCCAGCAAGGTGCCCTTGTATTGCGCCAGCGCCTGGTCGAACAGCGCTTCGGTCGCTTTCTTCTGATGCTCGAGCTGGCCGCCCTTGAAGATCGCTTGCGCCACGCTGCCGGCGAAGCTCCAGATAATGGAGCCGGGCGAGAACAGCTTGGCCAAGGTCAGCGCCACGGTGGCGACGTCGGCGGTGATGTTGAACTGCGGATAGAGATTGGCGGTGGCGACGCCGATATCGGCGGTGGCCTGTTTCAGGCGTGCTTCGGCGGCCCGGATGTCGGGGCGCTGGCGCACCAGTTCCGAAGGCAGGCTGACCGGCAGATCGGTCGGCAAGGTGAGTTTGGCGAGATCGAATTTGCTGGCCACGTCGTCGGCCGGGAAATTGCCGATCAGCGCCAGCAACTGGTTGCGCGTCTGGGCCAGAGCCTTTTGCAGCGGCGGCAAAGTGGCTTGAGTCTGCGCCAGATTGGCTTCCTGGGCCAGCACGTCGACCCGTGACACGCCGCCCAGTTCGAATTGCTGGCGCAACAGGCCGACCTGATTGCGCTGCAGCTTGATGATCTCCTCGGTCGCGACGATCTGGCCGCGCACCGAGGCCTCGGCGATCACCGTGGTGACGACGTTGGCGGTCAGCGCCAGGTAGGTGGCTTCAAGCTGCAATTGCGCGATCTCGGCTTGCGCTTGCAGGCCCTCGACCGAGCGCTGCACGCGGCCGAACACATCGGGCGAATACGATACGCTGACCGAGGCATTGTAGAGGTTGTACACATTGGTCGGGCCGTTGAAGCCCGACCCTACGGGCGAGACCTGTTGCCGCTGCCCGTTGGCGCCGATGCCGATGCTGGGATAGTAGGCGCCTTGGCCGGCCAGCACGTTCTCCCGCGCCGCGCGCAAGGCGGCCTGCGCCGCCGCCAAATCGGGATTGTTGTTCAGTGCTTGAACGATTAGGGCGTCGAGCTCGGGAGATTTGAACAGGGTCCACCATTGGCCTGGAATATCCCGGCCCAGGACAAAGCGTTGCGCCGCGCCGCCCGGCACATTGGCCGAAGCCGTGTCGGGCAAAGTCTTCTCCGGCGTGTAGGCGTCGGTCGCGGGTGGCGCGGGTTGTTTGTAGTCGGGCCCCACGGCGCAGCCGTTCAAAGTCAACACGGCGCAGCCGGTCAGCGCCAAAAGCGCGACACCGGTTTTCAGAGCGCCGATCAACGCGTCGGTTTTTTTCATGACTCTCGTTTTAAGGATCGCTGGGCCAAGCGCGTTGCGCATCGTGATGCAGGTGGGACCGCAGTGGCGGGCAAACAACGCTTGCCCGGCGAAATTGTATACACCACTATGATATTCGAAACTTACGGAAAATCGACAGGCAAACCGAGCCTTCGCATGCCGCCATAGCCGTCATGGGCTGCGGGATTTGCAAGCCGCCGGGTGAGGCAAAAGCGCCCAATATATCGGCACCTAATATATCGAACTGCCCGTACCATGGGCGCCGCGATCGAGCCAATCAAGTGAAACGGAAGATATGAACCCGCGCGTCGCCGTAAACCGAAAAAATGTTTCACGAAGCACGGCGCCGCAAGCAACGATCGGCTTTCGGTTGTGGCACGTGCATCACCAATGGTTGCGGTTCTTCGACCAACGCCTGGCCGGGCTCAACCTGACTCACCTGCAATTCGTGCTGCTGGCCGCCTGCGACCTTCTGGCGCGCGGCGGCGAGTTGCCGTCGCAAAGCCGACTGGCCAGCTTCACCGCCTTCGACAAGATGATGGTGTCCAAGGCGCTGCGGCTGATGGAGAGCAAAGGCTATCTCAAGCGCCGGCGCCATCCCGACGATCCGCGCGCCAAGTGCATCGAATTAACGCGCGAGGGCAGCCGCGTTCTGCACCGCGCCAAGACCATTGCCGACAAGGCGCTGGGCGAATTCTTCGGTGTGCTGGGGCGCGATCAACGTAGCCTGTCGGCTCTGTTGCAGCAGCTCATGCTGGCGCATGGCGCAGAGTGTCCAGCGGCGGCTTGATCATTGGGTGCGGCGGCTCGGGCTCGGGCTCGGGCGCGGCCGCTTGACCAAACCATTCATCAAAATCGAAACGCACTGATCGGCGATATCGTCGACCGAGAGCGGGCCGTCGTCGTGATACCAACGGCTAATCCAGGCGATCGATGCGGCGATGGTGAACGAGGCCAGCTTGGGGTCGCACGGCGCCAGCGAGCCTTCGTCGATGCCTTCTTGCACCAGCGCGCGATAGCGATGATCGACGTCGCGGCGCAGGCGGCGGATGCGGTTGCGCCGCTCGGCCGGCAAACCATGCTCGCCGACCCGGATCACGCACATGCCAAAATCGCGCGCCGCGATGCGCGCATGTTCGCGCATGGCTGCTTTCAATCGATCGACCGCCGGAGCTTTTCGTTCGGCGATCTCGGCCACCGCCTTGCGCGTGGTCTCAACGCCGATGCGGATGCACTGGTAGAGAATGTCGTCCTTGTTCTCGACGTAGTGATAGATCGTGGGCTTGGTGACGTGCAGGCGCTTGGCCACATCGTCGATCGACGTGGGGTGAAAGCCCTTTTCGTTGAACAGATCGGCTGCGGCGCGCAGCACCGCTTCGCGCTTGAGTTCGCGATTGCGCGGACGGATCTTCTTGTTCTTCCACGGCGACGGATGGGGCATGCGTGCGGCCTAGATGGTCGAAGGCAGGCAAAAGCGAATTTGGCCGACCGTTCTGCGAAACGAGTGGCTTTGCTACTCGCCGGTATAATAGGACCGGGCGCGGGTGAAGGAGAACGGGTTTTCAGCGATTCGTCAGAAGTGACTTTGCAGGTGCACAATGAACGTCCCGTCATAATCCTTTCGATTTCAGATAAATCGATGGACAGCAGCGTCAGATAATTTACCGTTCGGTACCTTCGTGATAAAAAAAGGGCTTGTCCCAGCACAACGCCGGACGAACCAGACCAAAAAATTGTAGGGCAGGAAGATGAAGAAGCAGCTCCTTTCGCAGCAGGTCATCGTCTTTGCGATCTTCGTGGTGCTGTTCATCGGCTTCTCGCTGTTCCTCAACGGTTTCTTGTCGGCCAGCAATGTTTTGGGCCTGCTGCAGAACGTGGCCATCCTGGGCATTCTTGGCCTAGGCATGGCCGTGGTGGTGATTGGTCGTGGCATCGATATTTCGATGATTGCCGCCTTGGCTGTACCGCCTGGCCTGGTGCTGCAGATGGTGCAGAACGGTTACGCGCCCGGCACCGCGTTTGCCGCTGCCGCCCTTTTGGTGCTGGCTTTCGGGTTGATCAACGGATGGCTGATCGCTTACGCCGAAGTGCCTTCCTTGTTCACCACCTTGGCTTCAGGTTTGTTCCTGGCCGGATTGGGTCAGGTCTCGTTCTTCCAACTCGACGTGGTGCAATGGCCGGACCGGCTTAATCCTTTCGCCTGGCTGGGACAGGGCGGCGTGTTTGGCGTGCCGACGCCGGTGATCATGTTCGCCATAGCGGCCTTAGCCGTCTTTGCCTTCCTGCGCTATACGCGTCTGGGCGCCTACATCTATGCCGTCGGCGACAACCCGTTCGGCGCGCGTACCACGGGCATCCCGACCCGGCCGGTGATCATGCTGCAATATGTGCTGGCGGCTTTCATCGCCGCCTTCGCCGGCATCGTTATGGCGGCCTCGCTCGACAGCATGCCGACCCGCGTATTCAACTCGACCATGATCTACGACGTCATCCTGGTGGTGGTGCTGGGCGGCATCGGCCTGTCGGGCGGGCGTGGCGGCGTGCCCAACGTGATCATCGGAACCTTGCTGATCGGCACCATGCTCAACGGCATGACCATTCTCGACGTGTCCTATTCGGCGCAGAACTTGGTGAGGGGCGTGATCCTGCTGGTCGCGATCCTGACCGATTCGTTCCTCAATCCGCGCAACGAGGAAACCGCCCAACAGGGAGATATTTAGCGTTCGTTTAAAGTCGTCGTTCAATCGTGACAACTGAAGTCACAGCAAAAGGGAGAAATACATGAGCAAGGCTAGTTTGAAGACGATGCTCGCCGGCGCTGCGCTGGCGATCGGCATCGTGGGCCTGAGCCAAGGCGCTCTGGCCCAAGGCAAGGGCCTCGATGAGCCGTTCCGCGACGGCTATTACAAGGCGCTTAAGGGCAAAGTGGTGGCCTATCTGCCGGTGGCCATGAGCTTCGATCTGGCGCAAGGCTGGCTGCAGGGATTGAAGAAAGAGCTGGAGCCGCTGGGCGTGAAGGTCGTCGTGCGCGACCCCAATTGGAGCACCACTGCCGGCGCGCAAGCGTTGACCACCTTGATCGGCGAGAAGCCGGACGTGATCATCGCCCATAATCCCGACGTGCAGACTTACGCCAAGCTGCTGCAAAAGGCCGAAAACGACGGCATCCAGGTGGTGCAAATCAATATGCGCTCGGTCTACCCGACCGCGGTCTATGTCGGCGCCGATTGGGTCGAAGTCGGCGAGAAGGCGACTAATGCCGTGATCGATTTCTGCAAGGGCAAGTCGAATAAGATCGCCATTATGCAGGGTCAACTTTCCGCTGCGACCAGCGCCTACACGCTAAAGGGCGTGGAAAACATCCTGGCCAAGAATCCCGACATCAAAGTGGTGTCAAGCCAACCGGCGGACTGGGATGCGGCCAAAGCCAAGGGTATTGCCCAGACCGTGCTGAAGCAGCACCCCGATCTGTGCGGCATCGTCGGCTTCTGGGACGGCATGGATATCGGCACTGCAGCCGCGATCAAGGAAGCTGGCTTGACGGGTAAAGTGTTCCTGGCCACTTCGGGTGGCGGCGAGCAAAAAGGCGCTTGCGACAAGGTCAAGGACGGCAGCTTTGACCTCGACCTTAGCTACGACGTGCCCACGCAGGCTGCGCAGATGGCCTCGATGATCAAGTGGCTGCTGGTATCGGGCGAGAAGCCGGGCAAGGCCAAGGCGTCGATCTACACGACGCTCATTCCGATTACCAAGGCCAATGCCGACAAGGCGGGCACCTGTTGGGCTTTACAGCCGTCGTAATCGGCTGAAGCAACGGCCTGGGTGCAGTGCC
>JBBSNV010000058.1:0-8416 GCA_038260375.1 Reyranellales bacterium | reverse complement strand
GGCGCTCGACGATGCCGAGCTGCGCCAGCATATTCGCCGCTCCCTCGAAGAAGCGTTGAGCGTCAACAATCCCAAATGGCTGAGCCGCTAAACCCGCAACACCGATCCGAACCGCCCAGCGCCGTGCCGGCCAATACTCAGCTTGGAGCCAAGCTGGGCTGGGCCGACGCCATGATGCTGTTCACCGCGGTGTTGTACGGCTCCAGCTTCCCCTTGGCCAAGCCGATCATGCCGGCGATGGACCCGGTGTTCTACGCCGCCACGCGCTATCTGCTGGGCGCGCTGGTGATCTTCGCGGTGTTGAAGCTGCGCGGCCACAAGCTCGGCCTGGCCAACGCCAACCGCAAATTGCTCGCGCTGTGCTGCATCACCTTCGCCATCTTCCAAGCCGATTGGGCGTTCACTTTGTCGCGCAGCAATGCTTCGGTCGGCGCCATTTTCATGGCCACCTCGCCGATCTTCGGCGCGCTGTTCGCCAGCTTGGCCGGCAACCGGCTGCGGCCGATCGCCTGGCTCGGCATCTTGTTGGCCTTCTGCGGCGTGCTGTTGGTGATCAACAATTCCTTGCGCGAAATCACCGTCACCTTCGGCGCGCTGTTCATCGACTTCCTGTGGCTGGTCAATTCGATGCTGTGGGCGTTCTACGTGGCGCGTTCGCCCGGTCTGATCGCCAGCCTGGGGCCGGCCCGCATGTTCGCCTGGGTCATGCTGATCGCGGCCTTCTTGATGCTGCCGCTGGCCATCTGGGGCGGGCTGCACACGGATTGGGCCAACTTCCCGCCCAGCCTGTGGCTCAATTTCCTCTACACCGCTCTGATGACCGGCGCGCTGGCCTCGACCTTCTGGAACATGGGGATGCGGCGGTTGGGCGTCACGCGCACCATGATCTACATGTATCTGGTGCCGATCTTCGCCGTGACCATCGCCGTGATCTTCCTGGGCGAGGTGCTGACCGTGGCGCGCGCCTTGGGCGGCGTGGCGGTGCTGATCGGCATTTACATCACCCGTCGCGCCGCGACCTAGGCCGCCCAATCCCAGACAGGGACGCCGCTTGAAGCATGGCGGCAGGGCTACTTTATCGTTGCTGATGAATGGCTTAGCGAAAAGCCTGTCGATCGCCCAACGCCGATTCGTGACCGTAGCGCCGTCCACGCCTTGGCCAGCCGACGCCGCGCCGCCTAACGTGTGCGCCGCGCTGAAGCGACAGGCGACAGCCGAGCCGGCGTGGCATAATGTCGGCGGAGAATCCGCATGACCCTCGCTCGCTTCGCGCTCTGGCTGTTTATCCTCACCTTGGTTGGCTGGCTGATGATCGTCGGCCGCAACCTGCTGCTGCCCTTGGTGCTGGCGCTGGTGTTTTGGTATTTGATCAACGCGCTGGCGAATTTTTACGCGCGCCTGCATCTGGGCAGTTGGCCGTTGCCGCGTTGGCTGGCCTTGACCGGCTCGATGATAACCTCGGCGGTATTCCTCTCGGTGCTGGGCAGCATCGTCACCAGTAATGTCAGCGAAGTGGTCAAGGCCGCGCCTGGCTATCAGGACCGGTTGCAAAAAGTGCTTACCAGCGTGACCAGCTATTTCGGCGTGGCACCGTTCAACCTGGCCGACATATTCGACCGCTTCGATTTGAGCGGCAGCCTGTCGCAATTGGCCGGCGGCGTGGCCTCGGTAGCGGGCGTCACCGGCATCATCATCGTCTATGTCGGCTTCCTGTTCGTCGAACAAGTGTGGTTCCGGCGCAAGCTGGCGCTGATCATGCGCGATCCCGAACGCGCCGAGCGGTTGCGCACCATCCTGCACCAGATCTCGCTCGACATTCAGACCTATATCCGCATCAAGACCTTTCTGGCGATCATCACCGCCGGGCTCGGCTACGTCATCATGCGCGCGGTCGGGCTGGACTTCGCCGGCTTCTGGGCGGTGCTGATCTTCTTCTTCTATTACATCCCGACCGTGGGCTCGCTGCTGGCGATCATCTCGCCCACCCTACTGACCCTGGTGCAATTCGACACCACCTGGCAGTTCGTCGTCGTGGCGGTGACGTTCGGCTTCGTGCAGATCATGATGGCCAATGTGATCGAGCCGATGATCATGGGCCGCTCGCTCAATTTGAGCCCGTTCGTGATCATCCTGTCCCTTGTGATTTGGGGCACGATCTGGGGCGTGATCGGCATGTTCCTGTGCATGCCGATCATGGTGATCCTGATGATCGTGCTGGCCAATTTCCAGCAGACCCGGCCGTTGGCGGTAATGCTGTCGGCCGATGGGCGAATCGTCGGCGCCGAGGAACGAGCGGCGCTAAAGGCGCCGGAAGCGAATTAATCCCGGCGAACTAATCCAGGCGAATTAGGCGCTGACCACCTTCTCGCGGATCAAGTTGTCGATCTGCGCTGCAGCGTAGCCGAGATCGGCCAACACCGCGCGGCTGTTCTCGCCGATATGCGGTGCGTGGCGCGCTGCATCGTCCTGGCGCGCCGGCGGCAATCCAGGGATGTTGGCGATCGGCAGCTTGCCGATGCCCTCCTCCTCCAGCCAATCGACCGCACCCATAGCCTTGACCTGCTCGTTGGCCATGTAGTCGTCGTAATTGTTGACCCGCTCGGCGAACACGCCGCCATCGTGCAACAGCTTCAGCCATTCGGCCGTGGTCTTGGACGGGAATGCGCTGCCCAGCGCCTGGTTGATGGTCGCGGCATTGGCGATGCGCGATTCATGCGTTTCGAAACGCGGATCGTCGGCATATTCGGCGCGGCCCAGCACTTGGCACAGCGCCTTGAAATGATGCTGGCGCATCGAGGAGACAACGATGTAACCGTCCCCGGTCTTGAACATGCCGGCGGGCACGTAAAGCGGCGGCGGCTTGCCGTTGCTCAAGACGTGTTCCATCAGCTTGGCGCCCTGGAATGCCGCGGTGGCCAACATCATCGAATTGTCGATGTAGCTGCCCTCGCCGAAACGAAATTGGCGCATCAGCGCCGCCGACACCGCGTTGAAACCATACAGCCCGGTCAGCACGTCGACCGCGATCATGCCTTGGCGATGCGGTACGCCGTCGGCGGTGCGGTTCATCACCATCATGCCGGAGAAGGCTTGAATCAAACTATCGACCGTCGGTCGCTTGTTGTAGGGCCCGGTCTGGCCGAAGCCCGAGACGCAGAAATAGATCAGCTTGGCATTGGCCGCGCTCAAGGCCTTGTAGCCCAGGCCCAACCGGTCCATCACGCCGGGGCGGAAGCTTTCGCTCACCACGTCGGCTTGGGCGGCCAGCTTCTTGGCGATCGCCATGCCCTCGGGCTTTTTCAGGTCGAGCGCGATCGAACGCTTGCCGCGGTTGAAGGCGATGGAATGGGCGCAATGATCGCCGCGACGGTCGCCCAGTTGGCGGCCCCAATCGCCGTCGATCGGCTCGATCTTGAGCACGTCGGCGCCATGCAAGGCCAGCAGCATGGTGCAATGCGGGCCGGCCACGCCCTGGGTGAAGTCGCAAACTTTGATGCCTTCGAAGGCCTTGTGTTCCGCCATGCGATCCGCTCCCGTGACGACCGGTCTTGTTTGCCGCCGGTGCACACGGGGATAATCCCCTGCCAACGCCAAGCGCGCAACCTCGGGGAGAGCGTCATGTACCGCATCGATTTTTCCGGCAAGACCGTGCTGGTGACCGGCGGCTCGAGCGGCATCGGCAACGGCATCGCCCGCGTGTTCCGCGACGCCGGCGCGCAAGTCCATGTCACCGGCACCAAAAGCCGCGCCGCCGAATACGATTCCGACCTGAAGGGCATTGCCTATTACCAGCTCGACGTGGCCGACGACAAAGCGGTCGATGCGTTCACGCCCGAGTTCAGCCAGCTCGATGTGCTGGTCAATTCGGTCGGCACCGTGGCTTATAAGAAGGCCGAGTTCGACATGTCGGGCTGGCGCCGTGTGATGGACGTGAACATCACCGGTGTGATGCATTGCTGCACCAAGTTCCGCCCGTTGCTGGCCGCCAGCAAAGGCAGCATCGTCATCGTCTCCTCGATGGCGTCGTTTCACGCCACACGCGGCAACCCGGCCTATTCGGCCAGCAAAGGCGGCTTGCGCACCTTAACCATGACTTTGGCCGAGGCTTGGGCCAAGGACGGCATCCGGGTCAATGCCGTGGCGCCGGGCTTCGTCGATACCAAGCTGACCAAGGTGACGCGCGATAATCCCGCGCTGTACGAAGCCTCGGTCAAGAGCACGCCGCTGGGACGCTGGGGCGCGCCGGAGGAGATGGGCACGGTGGCGCTGTTCCTGGCCTCGGACATGGCTAGCTACGTCACCGGCGCCATGATCCCGGTCGATGGCGGCTCTGGTCTTTCCTGATCGGGATCAGGCTTCAACACACGGTGCAAGTCCAATACCGGCGGATCGCCGATGCCGGCTTGGGTCAGCAGCGCATGCACCTGGCCCCGATGATGGGTTTGATGGTTGAAGAAATGCGGCAGCAATAGGCTGAGTGGGTCGTCAAACACGCGGCCTTCGTTGTTTACGTAACGTATCGAGCCGGTAAGAAATTCCGGCGTCAACGCCGCCATAAAGCCCTCGATGCGCAAATCCATCGTCTGGCGGGCGGCGACCAAATCATCGAAGCGCTCGAACAAGGTCTCGTCCAGGCCGATCGAGGGCGCCGCACCGCCTGCAAACCGCGCCATCCAGATGCGGTCGCCGACCAACAGATGATTGAGCGTGCCCAGGATCGAGCCGAAGAACGCGCCGCGCGGTTGGCGCAGCGCTCCTTCGCTCAACGTGGCGCAGGCGGCGTAAAGCCGGCGGTTGGCGCCGCTGTTGTAGCGCGCCAGCAGCCGGAAATGCTCCGGCGACGCCAAATCAGCACGGCACGTGGCGCTGCGCGACCTTAGCGATGTGTGGCGACGGCCGACTGGTCATCACCCGCCACAGATCGTCAACCAGCGTGCGCATTGCCGCTTGGCGCGCGGCGGCGGCATCGCGCTTGGCTTGGTCGAATACTTCCGGGGCGATGCGTTCGGCGAATTGCAGGGACATGACGGCCTCCTTGTTGCGATGGCCCGAATATGGCCTGCCCTACGCCAGGACATAATTACTAAAGATTTCCTAGGATTAATGAATTATATTCCTTAATAATATGGCCATCGACGACCGCACCGCCTTTGTCAAAGTCGTGGAAAGCGGCGGATTTTCCGCCGCCGCCCCGGCATTAGGGCTGACACCCTCGGCGGTATCCAAACTGATCGGCCGGCTCGAAGACCGGCTGGGCGTGCGCCTGCTGCAACGCACCACGCGCCAGGTCCATTGCACGCCCGAGGGCGAGGCTTATTACCAGCGCGTGTCGCGGCTGCTGGCCGACCTGCAAGCCAGCGAACGCGAGCTGACCGATGGCAGCGGCAGCCCGCGCGGCCTGTTGCGCGTGACCAGCTCGGTGGCGATCGGCATGCATCAACTGGCGCCGCTGGTGCCGGAATTTCTCGCACGCTATCCAGCGCTGCGGCTGGACCTGACGGTCGACGACCGGGTCAACGACCTGGTGGCGGAAGGCTTCGACCTGGCGGTGCGCTTGGACCGTGCCGCCGATTCCAGCCTCAAGGCGCGCAAGATCGGCGACACGCACCGCTACATCTATGCCGCGCCCGCGTATATCGAGCGCCACGGCACACCGCGCGTGCCCGACGATCTGCTGAAACATAATTGCCTGAATTTCAGCGGCCAGAATGTGCTCAACCGCTGGCCGTTTCTGGCCCAAGGCAAGACGCGGCTGAGCGAGCTCGAAGTGACCGGCAATTTTCTGGGCAATAACGGCGAGCTGCTGTTCCAGATGGCGCTGGCCGGGGTCGGGCTGATGCGCTTGGCCGACCTGGTGGCCTCGGGGCCGCAGCGCGACGGCAAATTGGTGCGCCTGTTGGCGCGCTACGATCCCAGCGATTCCATTCCGCTCTATGCGGTGTGGCCGCAAGGCCGCTTCGTGGCACCCAAAGTGCGGGTGTTCGTCGATTACCTGTTGGAGAAACTGGCGCCCCAGCGCAACCGGCGGCGTTGAAGTCTATTCGCCGAAGCGCCTGGCAATTTGCGCCCGCATCTCCGCCTGTCGCGCCCGGCTCAGCGGGTAACGCCACAGGATCAACGCCGCTGCGCCGTGAAAGATTGCCGGCGCGCCGGCGAACAGCAGCATCAAGCCCAGCAACACGCCGCTGGCGTTTTCCGTGTTGGGCATGAAGCCGATGTAATGCAGCACGGTGAGGCTGAGCGCGGCGACGGCGATGCCGAGCTTTTCGGTGGTCAGCAGCAGCGAGAAGAAAATGCCGGCCTGCATGCGGCCGCTCTTCAGGCGGTCGTCGTCAGTCACGTCGGCCATCATCGATTTCAGCAGCACCCGTGCCGCGGCATAGGGGATGCCGAACAGCGCGGTGACGATTCCCGCGACGATCACGTTGCCCTGCGGCACCAGGAAATAAGCGAACGGCGCGGCCAGGCTGTAAACCGCGGCCCAGGCCAGCACCTTGTGCTTTTCCCAGCGCCGGCCCAGCGCCGCCCATACCGGGGCAAACAGACAGGCCACCACGAAATACAACAACAGCAGGATCTTGCTGGTGGCCTCGCTCACGCCCAATCCGTAATTGATCGCGAACAAATAGAGCGCGCCGGCGATGCCGGTGGCGAAGCCGAACATCAAATCGGCGCCGATCACGTAACGCAGCGGCCGGGAGCGCAGCAACGCCGCCACCGCGTCGCGCCAATGCCCACTGAGATCCTCGCGCACCGGCGTTTCCGGCACGCGCACAACTACGAACAGCACCGCGGGCACGATCAGCACCAGGATGAACCAGCCGATCGCCGCGGTCTGATCCCAATTGTCGCCACCGCGGCCACCGACGACGACCGGCACGAGCAACACCGCGATCAGGCCGATCATCAGCGAGGTTTGATACCAGGCCTGCACCCGCGTGCGCTCGTCGTAATCGGTCGACAGCTCCGCGCTCCACGATACGACCGAGATCGTCACCAAAGTGTAGCCGAGATAGAGCACCAGCAGCCAGGCCAGCATGTAAGACGCGCCGACGCCGGCCGGCGGCACAAACACCTTGACCGTGGCCAACAAAAGGATCGGCACCGAAACCAGCAGCCAGAATTTGCGTCGGCCCAGTGGAACGCGCAGCTTGTCGGCCAAGATGCCGAACAGCGGGTCGACGCCGATGTCGAAGATACGCGCGATCAGCAACACGTTGCCGACCGCGACCAAACCGAGCCCGACCGTTTCGGCGTAGAATTTCGGCAGTAAGATCACCAGCGGCAGGCCCATGCCGGCGATCGGTATGGCCGGCGCGGCAATCGCGGCCAATATGGAACGCGGCAGTCTCATGAGTTCCCCCGTCGCCTCTGATGGGCATTGCGCGCAAGTGTAACGGCAACGCCACCGACGTACAGCGGCTTATCGCTCGGCTTGACAGCCGCCCAGGGCGGGCGGAGCGTCATGTCGTGAACTCGCAGGAGGCGCCGATGCGCGCGATGGTGTTGGCTTTGGCGATGGGTTTGGTGATTGCCGGGGTGCAAGCTCAGGCGGCGCCGATCCAAAAGGTAGCCGCGGTGCCGTTCAGCGGCGGCACGCAGACGGTGCTTTATGTCGGACCGCAAAATCCCAGCGCCATCGTCGTGTCGTTCGCCGGCGGCGCGGGCCAATTGAAGATCGCGCCAGACGGCAAGATCGGCATTGGCGGCAATTTCCTGGTACGCACGCGCGAGCTATGGGTCGACCGCGGCGTCGGCGTGGTGATTCCCGACATGCCGGCGGGCTACGCCAATCTATTCAATCGCCGCAACACGTCCGAATACGGCGACGCCATCGCCAAGCTGGTGGCTTTCGCCAAGACCCAGGCCAACGTGCCGGTCTGGCTGGTCGGCACCAGCCAGGGCACCAATGCGGCATCCAACGGCGGCGCACGGCTGACCCACGGCGAGATCGCCGGCGTGGTGCTGACGGCCAGCATCACGCGGCCCGGCGGCAAGCCGCTATTCAAGGAAACCGTGTTCGACAACAGACTGGCCGCCATCAACGTGCCGGTGCTGATCGTGTCGCACGCCGGCGACAGCTGTGTGCAGACACCGCCGGGCGATGGCCCCAAACTCAAAGCTGCGCTGACGGCGTCGCCGCGCAGCGAGGTAGTGTTGATGAGCGGCGGCTTGCCGGCCAAGTCCGACGCCTGCGAAGCATTCGCCGAGCACGGCTTCTACGGCGTCGAGATAGAAACGGTGCAGCGCATCGTCGATTGGATGAACCGGCGCTAAAGCAAAATCTGCAGCAGTTGATCGACGGCGCCATCCCAGGTGAAACGCTGCGCCTGGGCACGGGCCGCGGCGCCAGCGCGGCGGCGCCACTCGGCATCGCTTGCCGCCTGGGTCATCGCCGCCACCAGGCGATCGAAAT
>JBBSNV010000057.1:0-8472 GCA_038260375.1 Reyranellales bacterium | reverse complement strand
GGTAGAATCCTCGGTTCTGACCCGAGCAGTCTAGGTTCGAATCCTAGTCCCCCAGCCAATTTTTAGCACCGCCGCCTCACCCTCAATAAAAGGATATGTCTCATGAGCGACAGCGCGGGCAGCGTCCGCTTAACCGTGCAGCGCCAGGTCGGCTGGGTCGAATTCAACCGCGCGCCGGTCAACGCCATCGATTGGCCGATGCTGAGCGAAATCTACGATGCGCTGAGCGCCGCCCTGAGCAATGCCGAGCTGCGCGTGATCGTGCTGGCCAGCACGGGCGAGCAATATATCAGCGCCGGCGCCGATCTGGAAGGCTTCAGGGGTATGTCGGGTGCCAAGATGCGCGAATGGGTTCTGTTGTGCCACCGCATCGTCAAGCTGTTGCGGGAATCAGACAAGCCGGTGTTGGCGGCCATCAACGGCACGGCGGTCGGCGGCGGGCTGGAGATGACCCTACATTGCGACCTGCGCTTCGCCGCCAGCAACGCGCGGCTGGGCCAACCGGAAATCGCCATCGGCTTCATCCCACCAGTTGGCGCCACGCAGGCTTTGGCCCGGCTGATCGGCCGGCCTCGCGCCATCCGCTATCTCTATGACGGCAAAATGATCGAAGCGGCGCAGGCGCTGGACTGGGGCTTGGTTGATGAGTTAGTGCCGCCGGAGCAATTACGGGCTCGCGTGCAGGCTTATGCCGAGGAACTGGCCGCCAAGCCCGCGCCAGCCTTGGCCGCAATCCGCCGCACCATCACTTTAGGCGGCGGCATGAATTTCGACGACGGCTTGGCGATCGAACTCGAAGCCGCCGCCGCGTTAGCGGACACCAAGGAATTTCAAACCGGCGTCGAGGCTTTTCTCGCCAAACGCGGCGGGAAGCGGGCTTAAAGAATACGGGGCTAGGTTCGAATCCTAGCCCCTAACGCGACCAAGCCGAATTACCCCGATCAGGCGCGATGCACGGCGCAAATCTTGTTGCCGTAAGGATCGCGTAAATACGACAGGTACAGCCGGCCAGTGCCGCCTTCGCGCCAGCCCGGCGGATCCTCGATGCTTTTGCCGCCGTTGGCGACGCCAGCGTCGTGGAAGGCTTTCACCTTCTCTGGGCTGTCGCAAGCAAACCCAATAGTGCCGCCATTGGCGTGCGTGGCCTGCTGGCCGTCGATCGGCTTGGTCAGACCGAACAATCCCGTGGCCGTGCGATAGAAGACCCGACCTTTCGGATCCGTCTTGCCCTCCGGCACGCCGATGGCGCCGAGCACGGCGTCGTAGAACTTCTTCGAAGCGGCGACGTCGTTGGCGCCGACAAATACATGCGAGAACATTTTCCCATCTCCCCTTATCTTCCGGCTTATTTCCGACTGGGCCGCATCGAGCGGCCGGCGAAAATGTTAGCCCGCAAACGGGCACAGAGCCAGACATCACCTTAGGCAGCAAGCGCGGCAGAAAAGGAACCTAGTCGCCCGCCGCGCGGCGCTTCTCGTCGGTCGCAACACGCGCCACCGGCGCCTTGCCCTTCTCGAAGTCGATGCCCTCATAGCCCTTGGCCGCCACCTCGTCGATGGCGACACGGAACTTGGGCGCGCCGCCGTTATAGACGAAGTAGCGCACCTTGCCCTGCTCGTGGCCCGGCACGTTGGAGTTGTAGCCGGTGAACCACGACTTGGCTTTGCGCATCAGCATGACCGAATACATTTTCTCGACGTGATCGCTCCAGCGCCGCTCGGCCGGCTCGGTGGCTTCGGCCCGCGCGTAGCCATGCGCCCACATATATTCGAGCAGATCGGTGCACCAATTGACGCCGGTCTCGATACCGCGTGGAAAATTGGTCGAGGCCGAGCCGCTTTGCGGGCCCGACGGCATGAACAGATTGGGATAGCCGTGGATCATCATGCCCAGGAAAGTCGAGCAGGCATCGGCCCATTTGTCGCGCAGCTTCTGGCCGCCGACGCCCTGGATATCCATGCGGTCGAAGGCGCCGGTGATGGCGTCGAAGCCGGTGGCATAGACGATGATGTCGAACGGGAATTCGCGCTCGCTGGTGCGCAGGCCATTCTCCGTCACCGCGACGATCGGCGTCTCGCTGACATCGACCAGATGCACGTTGGGCCGGTTATAGGCCTCGTAGTAATTGGTCTCGAGCGGCACGCGTTGCACGCCATAGCCGTGATCGCGCGGAATCAGCTTTTCGGCCAGCTTGGGGTCCTTAATGCGCTGGCGAATGCGGTTGGCGATATATTCGGAAAACTCGGCATTGGCCGCGTCCTCGGTGAAGATCTCGCGAAAATTGCCCAGCCAGATACCGAAGCCCGGCTCGTCGTAGAGCTTGTCCCATAGCGCCAGCCGTTCCTCGCGCGTGACTTCATAGAAGCCGCGCCGGTCGGGCTCGTGCACGAAGCCGCCCGGGGTGCGGGCGCAGGCGGCCAGGATCTCGTCGTAACGGACGCGGATCTCGGCCATCTCCTGCTCGGAGATCTTGCTGTTGTTGAGTGGCGAGGCCCAGTTGGGCCGGCGCTGGAACACGGTGAGCTCGCCCACCTTGTCGGCGATCTCGCCGATCACCTGGATGGCGGTGGCGCCGGTGCCGATCACCGCCACCTTCTTGCCCGTGAGATCGACCGGCTGCTGCGGCCAATGGAAAGTATGGAACGACTGGCCCTTGAATTTCTCGATACCGGGATAGCGCGGCATGGTCGGCGCCGACAGCAAGCCGAGAGTGAGGACCAGGAAATGGCAGGTCAGGTTGCGATCGTCGCTGGTCTTGAGGCGCCATAGGTTTTGCGCTTCGTCGAAATGCGCGGCCTCGACCTTGCAGTCGAATTGCATGTGGGGGCGCAGATTGAATTTGTCGGCGACGAAATTCAGGTAGCGCAGATTCTCCGGCTGGCCCGAGAAGCGTTCCTTCCAATGCCACTCGTTCATCAGCTCGCGAGAGAACGAATAGCCATAGGTGAAGCTCTCCGAATCGAAGCGCGCGCCGGGATAGCGGTTCCAATACCAGGTGCCGCCCAGATCGCCGCCCGCCTCCAGCACGGTGGCGTCGATGCCGAGATCGGTCAGGCGTTTGATCTGGTAGATGCCGCCCACGCCGGCGCCGACAACGATGACCTCGTAATGGGTCTTGCCGCTCATGCTCTTGCTCCCGCTTCCAAGCGATAATTGTACGGACAACAGCGCGGCGGAAACAACCGGCATAACGGCAGCGGGAGGCCATAACGGCCACCTGTCATTGCACCTAGCGAAATATCGCCAAAGTCCTAGCTGCCAGCAGCATCGGCGCAAAACCGCCCCTCAATGGAACCCAGTACCTTGCGAAACCGTAACTGAATGGGTGTCAACGAGGGCAACGGCGATGGCCAAGAAGGCAGTTTCCAGATCACGCAAAACCAAGAAGAGCGAAAAGCGCGCCGTCTCCGGCGCACGGCCGTTGTGGAGCGGCCAGCTGCGGCTGAACCTGGTGTCGGTGCCGGTGCGGCTGTATCCGGCGGTCAAGTCCGGCGCGCGGCTGGCGTTCCACCAGGTGCATAAGCCATCCGGCAAGCGGGTGCGCTATGAAAAAGTGGTGCCGGGCATCGGCCCGATCGACACCGCCGACATCATCAAGGGCTACGAGATCAGCAAGGGCAAATACGTCCTGCTGACCGACGAGGAAATCGAATCGGCCAAGGTCGAGGCGCGCGAGACTTGCGAGCTGGTGCAGTTCGTCGACTACGATGAAATCGACCCGATCTATTTCGACACGCCCTATTACTTGACGCCAGCCGACGATCTGGCGGAAGAACCGTTCCGCGTGGTGCGTGACGCGTTGCGCGCCAAGAAAAAGATGGCGCTGGGCCAGATCGTGCTGCGCGGGCGCGAATACATCACCTCGATCAAGCCGTGCGGCCAAGGTATGTTGCTGGAGACCTTGCGCTTCGCCGACGAGGTGCGCTCGGCTGCGCCCTACTTTGCCGATATCGGCAAGGAGAAAGCCGACAAGGAATTGCAGGGCTTGGCCGAGGAGCTCATCGCGCGCAAAACCGCGCCGTTCAACCCGGAAAAATTCCACGACAAATACTCCGAAGCTCTGCACGACATGATCGAGACCAAGCGCCGCACCGGCAAACCGCTGCAGATCGGCGAGGAAGAATTGCCGCAGCACGGCGCGCAGGTAATCGATTTGGTCGAGGCCTTGAAGCGCTCGGTGCGCAAAGCCGAGGGCGGTGGCGCAACCAAGAGCAAGGCCAAGGCGAAATCGCGCAAGGCCGCCTGATGGCGAAAGCGCGGACCAAAGCCGCCGCCAAGAAGAAGGCCAAGCCGGCGGCGAAAGCCAAAGCCAGGCCATTGCCCAAATTCATCGGTCCGCAACTCGCCACTTTGGTGGACGAAACGCCGGACGGCGACAATTGGCTGTTCGAGGTCAAGTTCGACGGCTATCGCGCCTTGACCGCCGCCTCGGGCGACAAAGTGGCGTGCTACACCCGCAATGGCTTGGATTGGACGGCACGTTACGGCGCCATTCCCGCGGCCATCTCCAGACTGAAGCTGAATGGCGCGCTGCTCGACGGAGAGATCGCCGTGGTCGAGCAAGACGGGCGCAGCAATTTCAGCGGCCTGCAGGAGGCATTGAAGCGCGGCGGTAACGGACTGTCCTACTTTCTATTCGACCTGCTGGCATTGAACGGTGAGGATTTGCGGCGCACGCCATTGCTTGAGCGCAAGGCGCGGCTGAAGAAGCTGCTGGCCAAAGCCAAACCGCCGCTGTTCTACAGCGACCACATCGTCGGCGGCAAAGCCGGCCGTGCCATGGTCAACGACCTATGTCAAAAGCAGTTCGAAGGTGTGATCGCCAAACGCGCCGACAGCCTCTACAGCTCGCGCCGCGGTTATGACTGGCTGAAGATCAAATGCGCCGCCGAGCAGGAATTCATCATCATCGGCTACACGCTGTCGGACAAAGACCGCGAATTCTCCTCGATCGTGCTGGCGGTCAATGAAAAGGGCGCGCTGCGCTATACCGGCCGGGTCGGCACGGGATTCAACACCGCCGAACTGGCTTCGCTGTACAAAAAATTCAAGGCGCTGGAACGCGACACGCCGCCGGTCAAAGAATATCCACGCGAGATCAGGCGCATCACCAGATGGATCGAGCCGAAACTGGTGGCACAGATCGGCTTCGCCAATTTCACCGCTGACGGCTATGTGCGGCAGGGCAAGTTCCTGGGCTTGCGCGAAGACAAGAAGCCGAGCGCCGTCAAACGCGAAATGCCCAAGCCACTATGAAACAGGAAACCGCGGTCAAAATCGGCAAAGTGGTGCTGAGCAGCCCGAACAAAATTCTCTACCCGGACGATGGCGTAACGAAGCTCGACTATGCGCGCTATCTGTTGGCGGTGGGGCCGCGGCTGCTGGCCCATGTGCAGCGCCGGCTGATCAGCCTGGTGCGCTGCCCCGATGGGCAGGCGGGCGAATGCTTCTTCCAGCGTCACACCTTGCGCGGCTTCACCTCCGAGGTGAAGCAATTCGAGCGCGCCGATAAATCCGAGCCGTTCCTTTACATCGAAAATATGGCCGGGCTGATCGGGCTGGCGCAGATGAACGTGTTGGAGATCCATATCTGGGGCAGTCATATCGACAGTCTGGAAAAGCCCGACCGCATGGTGTTCGACCTCGACCCGGCCGACAATGTGAGCTTCGCCACGGTCAAGGAGGGCGCGCTGCGCGTGCGCGAGGTGCTGCTGGCCTTGGGCTTGAAGAGCTTTCCGCTGCTGTCGGGCGGCAAGGGCATCCATGTCGTGGTGCCTCTGATGCCGACTTTGGGCTGGGACACGATTAAGGAATTCTCCGGCGCGGTGGCAGCGCGCATGGCAGCCGACCAGCCCGAGCGCTATGTCGACACCATGACCAAGAGCAAGCGGCAGGAAAAGATTTTCATCGATTTCTTCCGTAACGATCGCAGCGCGACGGCGATTGCGCCCTACTCCGCCCGGGCTCGCGTTGGCGCATCCGTGGCCTGGCCGATCGGGTGGGATCATCTGCCTAAGTTCAAAACAGCCAACCAGGTAACGATAAAGAACTACGCAAAATACCTGACAGGCGAGCCGTGGAAAGGCGCCGCCAGCTTGAAGCAACAGATCAAGCCGGCAGCCGCCGCGGCGTTGGGAGTTGAGCTCTAGTACTCGTCATCTGTGGACGGGTTGTTTAAAAACTCTCCGTCCAAGGCCGTAAATCCTGCTCCAAGGTCCAGGCGCTGCGGTGCTGTAAATGGATCTGCCAGTAAGTCTCGGCGATGGCATCGATGTTGAGCATGCCGTCGGCTTTTGCTTTATCGGCCAGCTCGGGCATGCGCGACAGCAGGCGCTGGCCGTTGATGCCGCCATCGATGATGACATGGGCGATGTGGATGCCCCTGGGGCCAAACTCGCGTGCCATCGATTGCGACACTGCGCGCAGGCCCGCCTTGGCGGCGGCGAAGGCGGCAAACATCGCCTTGCCGCGCAACGAGCCCGAGGCGCCGGTGAACAGGATCGTGCCTTTGCCGCGCGGCACCATGGCTTTGGCCGCCTCGCGACCGATCAGGAAGCCGCCCAAAGTGTGCTCGCGCCACAGCTGCTCGAAATCCTCGCGCTTGAGTTCCAAGAAACTATCGCGGCGATTGCTGCCGGCATTGTGCAGCACCAGGGCCAGCGGCCCTTTGGCTTCGGCAGTAGCCACAAAGCGCGCGGCATCGGCTTCGACACTGGCATCGCCGATTACAGCCTCGATGCTGCCGCCGGTGCCGTTGATTTCCGTCACGACCTGATCGAGCTTGGCCTTGGTACGGCCAGCGATGACGACATGCAGGCCTTCCTGCGCGAAGCGCCTTGCGGCCGCCGCACCCAGCCCGTGACTGGCGCCAACGCCCACCACCAGCGCAGTGTTCTTGTTCGTATCAGCCATATGCAATCCTTTTCAGCGAAAAGCTCCCGGCCGGTCGATGGCGTATTAATGCAAATAGGACTTACCGTTTAACGCTTCCTCGACGAAGTCCAGCCGGTCCTGGCCGAAGAACATCTCCTCGCCAACGAAGAAAGTCGGCGCACCGAACACGCCATGCTTAGCCGCCGCTTCGGTATAGGTCTTCAGCCGCGTCTTGATCGCATCTTCGGCGCTGCGCTTGGCGATATGGGCTGCATCGAAGCCGGCTTTGGTCAAGGCATCGGCCAACACCGAATCGTCGTCCATCTTCAATTCGTCGACCCACATGGCGCGATACATGGCGTCGTTGTAACGGTCGAGATAGCCCTCTTCTTCCGCCACCATGGCGCCGCGCATCATCTTCAAGGTGTTGACCGGAAAATGCGGGTTCATCTTGAACGGCACTTTATGCCGGCCAATGAAACGGCGCATGTCGCGCACGCCGTTGGGCGCTTTGAGCGGGTTGGTCGCGGGACTGACATTGCCGGTGATCTGGAACACGCCGCCCAACAGCATCGGGCGTAGCTTCACGCTGCCGCCGCTGCGCTTGAGGATTTCCGGCAGCCGCACATGCGCCAGATAGGCGTTGGGGCTGCCATAGTCGTAATAGAATTCTACCGTCTTGCTCATTGTCGTTCTCTCCTCACCACGGCTCGTTCCACGGCCGCAGATCCATCTCGAAGGTCCAGGCATCGCGCGGCTGTTTGTGAATCAACCAATAATTCTCGGCGATGTGTTCGGGATTGAGGATGCCGTCCTGATCCTTCTTGGCGTAGCGATCGGGGAACATGTCTTGGATGAACTTGGTGTCGATCGCACCATCGACGATCACGTGAGCGACATGGATGCCAAGCGGCCCCAGCTCCCGCGCTATGCTTTGCGACAGCGCGCGCAACGCATGCTTGCCACCTGAGAACGCGGAGTAGCCGTTACCGCCGCGCACGCTGGCGGTGGCGCCGGTAAACAGGATGGTGCCCTTGCCCCGCGGCACCATGACCTTGGCTGCCTCCCGCCCCATCAGGAAGCCGCCGAACGCGGCCATCTCCCATACCTTGAAATAAACCCGTGCCGTGGTCTCGCGAATGCCGAAGCGCACATTGGCGCCGATGTTGAATACCGCCACTTCGAGCCGGCCCACCTCGCGCTCGATGGTTTCGACCAAAGCGACCATCTGATCTTCCTTGCGCGCATCGCAGCCGAAGGCCCGCGCCTTGCCGCCCGCCTGCTCGATCTCGGCGACCAGTGGCGCCAACTTGTCGGCGGTGCGGCGCACCACGCAGGCGACATAGCCTTCGCGCGCGAAACGCTTGGCGATGGCGCCGCCGGTGGCGTCGCCCGCGCCGATCACCAAAGCGGCCTTGGCCATGTCGTTCTCTCCTAATGTATTTGCGTCAATAGACTGGGTTCCAAAAAGGAACCTGTCAAGCTATGATCCAGACGGGTCAACAAGGAGACGGATATGCGCTGGCAGGAACTGAACCGCGAAACATGCTCGATCGCGCGCACCGTGGGCGTGGTCGGCGACCGCTGGACCTTGTTGAT
>JBBSNV010000056.1:0-8511 GCA_038260375.1 Reyranellales bacterium | reverse complement strand
GGGCCGATGATGGCGGTGACCAGTTGGCCCGGAAACGCCACGTTGATCGATTTCAGCGCGCGGCTCTCGCCGTAGAAGAAATCCAAATCGCGCACCAGGATCTTGGCCTGCTCGGGCGCGCCGGCGATCGCTGGCGCCTGCGGTGCGGTCTCTATGTTGGCGTTCAAACTCATGTCGTCTCCGTCGCGGGCGGCGCCGCTTAGCGTGGGTCGGCGGCTTTGCTGCCGACGATCAAACGGGCGGTGATGTTCAGCATCAGCACGCTGAAAGTGATCAGCAGCGCCCCGGCCCAGGCCAGGTTGCGCCAGTCGTCGTAGGGGCTGAGCGCGAACTGGAAGATCACCACTGGCAGATTGGCCATCGGTGCGTTCAAATCCGTGCTCCAGAATTGATTGTTCAGCGAGGTGAACAACAGCGGCGCAGTCTCGCCGCTGATGCGGGCCACCGCCAGCAAGATGCCGGTGATCATGCCCTGACGCGCGGCGCGCAAGGACACCGAGGTGACCACCTTCCAATGCGGCGCGCCCAGGCCGAACGCGGCCTCGCGCAAGCCCGGCGGCACCAGGCTCAGCATGTTTTCCGTGGTGCGCAGCACCACCGGGATGACGATGATGGCCAGCGCCACCGCGCCGGCGATGGCCGAGAAATGGCCCATCGGCAGCACCATGATCTGATAGACGAACAGGCCGATAACGATCGACGGCGCGCTCAACAACACGTCGCAGATGAAGCGCGTGACTTTGGCCACGATGCTGTAGCGGCCGAACTCGGCTAGATAGGTGCCGGCCAGGATGGCGATCGGCGTGGCGATCATGGTGCCCAGCACGGTCATGATCAGGCTGCCGACGATGGCATTGGCCAAGCCGCCCATGCTGCCGGGCGGCGGCGTGTTCTGAGTGAACAGATAGAGCCCGAGATTGCTCAAGCCGTTGCTCAACAGGGTCCACAGGATCAAGGCCAGCGCGCCCAGGCCCACGCCCATGGTGAAATAGCACAGCGCCTTGGCCACCAAGTTCTTGGTCTTGCGCCGGCGATAGAGCGTGGTGTCCATAGTCACTTACCGGCGCGCCGCTCGACCCGCGCCAGCATCAGCTTGGCTAAGGACAGCACGATGAAGGTGATGACGAACAAGATGAAGCCCAGCAGGACCAACGAGGAAACGTAGAGATCGCTGATCGCTTCGGTGAATTCGTTGGCCAGGGCGGAGGAGATCGTGTTGCCCGGCGCCAATAGCGAGGCGGAAATGCGATGGGCGTTACCGATGACGAAAGTCACCGCCATGGTCTCGCCCATGGCGCGGCCCAGACCCAGCATGACGCCGCCGACGATGCCGGCACGGGTATGGGGGATAACGATGCTGCGCACCACTTCCCAAGTCGTCATGCCCAAGCCGTAGCCCGATTCCTTGAGCATCGGCGGCACGGTCTCGAACACGTCGCGCACCACCGCGGTGATGAACGGCAGCACCATGATGGCCAGAATGATGCCGGCCGTCAGGATGCCGATGCCCAAAGGCGGCCCGGCGAACAACGCGCCGATGCCGGGGATCTGGCCCAAGCTGCCGATCAACAGCGGCTCGACATTGTCGCGGAAGAACGGCGCGAATACGAACAGGCCCCACATGCCGTAGATGATGCTGGGCACCGCCGCCAGCAGCTCGACGGCGACGCTGAGCGGCCGCTTGAGCCAAGCCGGACACAGCTCGGTGAGGAAAATGGCGATGCCGAAGCTCAGCGGGATACCGATCACCATGGCGATCAGCGAGGTGATCAAGGTGCCGAAGATCGGCACCAAGCCACCATAGGTTTCCTTGACCGGGTTCCAGACATCGGTCCACAGGAAGGCCGGGCCGAAAGTCTTGGCCGCCTGCCAGCCGCCCAGCACCAAGGACAGGCCGATGCCGACCAGCAGCAATAGTACCAGCCAGGCGGCGAAACGGGTGACGTTGCGCACCGCGCCGTCTTGCCATTGGCCGCGGCTGCGGCGCATTGCCGTAAGAGGAGCGTTCAGCGAAGTATCCATCGTCTCCGTCGTAATGACCGTCCCTCTCCGTTGTAGGCGACGCGGGCGTTGAGCGCCCGCGCCACCGATATCAGTTCGATCAGTTCTTCCAAACCGGACCCGACGGGCCGGCGATTTCCTTGGTCCAGCTTTCTTGGATCATCTTGACCAGCGAGGCCGGCAGCGGCACGTAGTCGAGGTCTTCGGCCCTCGTGTTGCCGTTGGCATAGGCCCAGTCGAAGAACTTCAGGACTTCCATTCCCTTGGCCCCATCCGCTTGCTTCTTCTGCATCAGAATGAAGGTGGCGCCGGTGATCGGCCAAGATTCCGCACCCGCCTGATCGGTCAGCAGCAGGGCAAAGCCCGGCGCGTTCTTCCAATCGGCATTGGCTGCGGCGGCTTGGAAGGCCGAAGCCTTGGGCGCCACGAACTTGCCGTCCTTGTTCTTCAGCATCACGTAGCTCAGCTTGTTCTGCAGCGCGTAGGCGTATTCGACGTAGCCGATGGCGCCCGGGGTGTTCTTGACCGAGCCGGCAACGCCTTCATTGCCCTTGCCGCCGATACCGGTACGCCACTGCAGCGAGGTGCCTTCGCCAACGATTTCTTTCCACTTCGGGCTGACCTTGCTGAGATAGTTCGAGTAGATGAAGGTCGTGCCCGAGCCGTCGGAGCGATAGACCACGGTGATCGCGGTGCTGGGCAGCTTGACGTCCGGATTGAGCTTGGCGATGGCCGGATCGTTCCAGGCGGTGATGTTGCCCAGATAGATATTGGCCAAGGTCTCGCCATCGAGCTTGATCTTGCCGGCATCGATGCCGGGTAGGTTGTAGACTGGCACTACGCCGCCCATCACGGTGGGGAACTGGGCCAGGCCGTTCTTTTCCAAGTCGGCGGGCTTCAGCGGCATGTCGGAGGCGCCGAAATCGACGGTCTTGGCGGTGATCTGCTTGATGCCGCCGCCCGAGCCGATCGATTGATAATTCATACCGGTTCCGGTTTTGGCCTTATAGGCCTCGGCCCATTTGGCATAAACCGGATAGGGGAAGGTGGCGCCAGCGCCGGTCAGATCGACCGCGTGTGCGGTGCCGATGCTGGCGATACCGATCGCCAAGACCGCGGTGGCGCCAACGAATTGCCGGCGCGCCAGGCCGAAGAATTTAGTGGATTGGGACATAGGGAGCTTTCTCCTGGTTAGGTCTGCGGCAGATGCTTTTCCCGCCGCGCCCCCTGTCTAGTGATGCTCTGAAACCGATTTACTACAGTAATATTACGGTTTGATGAAATAGCCCGCGCGCCGCAACAATCGCGGTGGATAAAACAAATCCAGCAGTGGAATCAGAAAGTTAAGCGGTTTGACGCTGGCCGGTCATGGCAGGTTTGGCAGCCTCGCCGGCCGGCGCGGCTGGCAACTTCACGGTGAAACGCGAGCCCTCGCCCGGCGTGCTGGCGATCAGCAATTCGCCGCGATGGCGGTTGACGATGTGTTTGACGATCGCCAATCCCAAACCGGTGCCGCCCAATTCGCGCGAGCGGGCGCTGTCGACGCGATAGAAGCGTTCGGTCAGGCGCGACAGATGTTGCGGCGCGATGCCCTCGCCGCGGTCGCGCACTTCGACCGCGACATTGGCGCCGTCGCGGCGCAGCGATACCGTAATGGCCTGGCCGCTGCGGTTGTACTTGATCGCGTTGTCGATCAGATTTTGGAACACCTGGGCCAGCTCGTCGCGATCGCCCACCACCTGGACAATCTGTGGGCCGATCTCGCCGCTGGTTTCCATTTTCAAAGTCTGGCCGCGCTGGCGCGCGCGCAACTCCAGCATGTCGAGCACCGAGCGCAGCACGGCGCCAATGTCGACCGCGGCCGAGGGATGCGAATGCTCGCGCAACTCGATGTCCGACAGCGACAACAGATCGTTGACCAACCGCGCCATACGTTGCGCCTGCTCGTCCATGATGCCGAGGAAGCGATCGCGCGCCTCGGTGTCGTCGCGTGCCGGTCCGCGCAAGGTTTCGATGAAGCCGATCAAGGTCGAGATCGGCGTTTTCAATTCGTGGCTGGCGTTGGCGACGAAGTCGCCGCGCATCCGTTCGCTGCGGCGCAAGGCGGTGACGTCGTGGAACACCATCAGCGCGGCTACGCGATCGTCGCCATGGCCCACGCTATCTTCGGCAAACAGCGGCGCGACATGTGCCTGCAACGCGCGCTCGACCTTGCCACTCAGGGAGATTTCCACCGTGGCCGATTGGCGGCGCTCCAACGCCGCATCGAGCGCGGCCAACAAATGCGGCTGGCGCAGCACGGTGGCGATATTCTGCCCAGCGCCAGCAATGCCCAGCAAGTTGCGGGCGCGGGCATTGACCTGGGTGATGCGCCGTCCGCGGTCGACCGCGACCAGCGGATCGGGTAGGCCGTCGAGAATACGTTGGCTCGAGGTGGTCAGCGCGGCCAAAGCGCGTTGCTGGTCGAGCCAGCCGCGATGCAAAGCTGCGGCCGCCAGCGCCAACTCATCGGCCACCACGGCAAGTTCAAAGCGTGGCCGCTTGGTTTCCTTGCCATCTGCCAGGCCGGCTATGAACACGCCGAACGCTGCGATGTCGCCCAGATAGAGCCGCACTAACGGCCAGGCGATCAGCGCCATGGCCGCCAAGGACAACAGCGCCGGCCACAGGCCGATATAGCCGAGCACGACCAGTCCGGCCAGTACCAGCGCCGGCGGCAGACACACCAATGCGATCGCCAGGAGCTGGCGCGATGGCGACAAATTAGGACGTGAGATCAGACGCAGCATCTTGTCTCCCGACCGTCCCCATTGTCGGCGCCAACTCTGACGGACGGGCGCTCTGTGACGGTCGCGGGACGATTATATCACGGGCTAGAGCAAATCACGTTTTGACGGAATCGTTTTGGATTCCGTCAAAACGTGTAAATTTGCTCTACGGATTTAAAAGTAGAGCGGATTCACAGGATCAGAGGAAAGCGCCACGACGCTTCATCTGATACTGATCCGCTCTAAGCTACAGCTTTGTTGCGCCGCTCAATTCTCGTTGAGCGCCTCGTAAGCCACCAATGCGGCGCCATTGACCAGGTCGTTGACCGTGGCACCCATCTGCACGATATGCACCGGCTTAGCCAAGCCCAGCATGATCGGGCCGATCACCGTGCCGCCGGCCAGCTGCGCGATCAGCTTAGACGAGATGTTGGCGGCGTTCAGTCCCGGCATGATCAGGATATTGGCCGGCCCGGTCAGGCGGCAGAACGGATACAGGCTCTTAATCAGATCGTGGTCGAGCGCCACGTCGGCCTGCATTTCACCGTCATACTCGAAATCGACTTCGCGCCCATCCAACAGGCGGATCGCTTCGCGCACGCGCTCGGTGCGCTCGGGCAAGCGGCCGCCAAAATTGGAGAACGACAGGAACGCCACGCGCGGTTCACTGCCCATCTGCCGCACCACCGCCGCCGTCTGGCCTGCGATCGCCGCCATCTGCTCCGAGGTCGGCGTCTCATGCACCGAAGTGTCGGCCAGGAATACGGTGCGGCCTCGCGACACGGCGATCGACATGCCGAAGGTGACTTGGCCGCGCCGACCTTCGATCACGCGGGTGACGTCGGCAAAACATTCGTTGAACGAGCGCGTCAGGCCGGTGACCATGGCATCGGCATCGCCTGCCGCCACCATGCAGGCGGCAAACACGTTGCGGCCCTGGTTGACGTTGCGTTGCGCGTCGCGCTTGAGCATGCCGGCGCGCTGCTGGCGCTTGTAAAGCAGATCGACGTAACGCGCATTGGCGGTCGACAGCCGCGCATTGTGGATCTCGATGCCCTTGGTGTCGCCGACGCCGATCGAGCGCATGGTCTCGGCGACCTGTTCCTCGCGGCCGATCAGGATTGGCGTGCCATAGCCGGCGTTGCGGAAGGCGATGGCGGCGCGAATGGTGCGCTCCTCCTCGCCTTCGGCGAACACCACGCGACGCGGCTTGGCGTGCACGGTCGCGACGATGCGCTGCAGCCAGCCGGTGGTCGGGTCGAGCCGCGCGGAAAGCTGGGCCTTGTAGCCTTGCATATCGACGATCGGCCGGCGCGCCACGCCCGAATCCATCGCCGCTTGCGCCACCGCCGAAGAGATAGCCGAGATCAAACGCGGATCGAACGGCACCGGGATGATGTAGTCCGGCCCGTAGCGCAAACGCCTCCCGGCATAGGCGCGATCGACTTCGTCCGGCACGTCTTCACGCGCCAATGCGGCCAGCGCTTGGACCGCGGCGATTTTCATTTCGTCGTTGATGGTCGAGGCGCGCACGTCGAGCGCGCCGCGGAAGATATAGGGGAAGCCCAACACGTTGTTGACCTGGTTGGGGTAGTCCGAGCGGCCGGTGGCGATGATCGCATCCTTGCGCACTGCCTTGACGTCTTCGGGCGTGATCTCGGGATCGGGATTGGCCATGGCGAAGATGATCGGCCGCTTGGCCATGCTAGCGATCATTGCCTGATCGACCGCGCCTTTGGCCGACAGGCCGAAGAACACGTCGCAGCCTCGCATGGCGTCGGACAGCGAGCGCGCCTTGGTGCGCACCGCATGGGCCGACTTCCACTGGTTCATGCCTTCGGTGCGGCCTTGGTAGATCACGCCCTTGGTGTCGCACAGGATTGCATTCTCATGCGGCAAACCCATGCGCTTGAGCAATTCGATGCAGGCGATCGAGGCGGCGCCGGCGCCATTGACCACCATCTTCACGTCTTTCAGCGAACGATCTGTCAAATGCAACGCATTGATCATGGCGGCGGCGGCGATGATCGCGGTGCCGTGCTGGTCGTCGTGAAACACAGGAATGTCGAGCAGCTCGCGCAGGCGCTGCTCGATGATGAAGCATTCCGGCGCCTTGATGTCTTCCAGGTTGATGCCGCCGAAGGATGGCCCCAGGAAGCGCACGCAGTTGATGAATTCGTCGACTTCGCGGGTATCGACCTCCAGGTCGATGCCGTCGACATCGGCGAAGCGCTTGAACAGCACCGCCTTGCCTTCCATGACGGGTTTGGACGCCAGCGCGCCCAGATCGCCCAGGCCCAGCACCGCGGTGCCGTTGGAGATCACCGCCACCAGATTGCCCTTGGAGGTGTAGTCGTAGGCCAAGGACGGATCTTCGAAGATGCGCAGGCAGGGCGCGGCGACGCCGGGCGAATAGGCCAACGCCAGGTCATGCGCGGTGGTCAGCGGCTTGGTCGGGGTGATCTCGATTTTCCCCGGCCGACCGCTGGCATGCATGATCAGCGATTCTTCGTCGAGACTGCTGTTTTCGCTGACCGTTGCTCCGGTCTCGGGCCGACTAACCATAACCCTACTCCACTGCCAAAACGCGCCGCCCTCAGCCGCCCGTGGGCTACCAGTGGGCTACCAGTGGGCGCGCGCTATCCCATTGTTCCTGAAGCGCCCGGCGGAGTTTTCCCCGGGCCGCCATCATGGCGATAAAAAACACGCCATGCTACGGTCGATAAAGCCTTTTTCGCCGGATTTCGCAGGATATTCCGTTGCGCGACGCCCCGACCGATCTGCCCGAAACCATCATCGAACCGGCTGCCAGCCGGCTCGAAAGCATGGCTACGGTCACGCCGATGATGCAGCAATACCAGGCGATCAAGCGCGCGCATGCCGATCATCTGTTGTTCTATCGAATGGGCGACTTCTACGAATTGTTCTTCGACGACGCGGTCCGGGCTTCGGCCGCGCTCGACATCGCGCTGACCAAGCGCGGCCAATATCTCGGCAAGGACATCGCCATGTGCGGCGTGCCGGTGCACAGCCACGAGGCCTATCTGTCGCGGCTGATCCGGCTCGGGTTCAAAGTGGCAGTGTGCGAGCAAACCGAAGACCCGTCCGAAGCCAAGAAGCGCGGCGCCAAATCGGTGGTGCAGCGCCAAGTGGTGCGCGTCATCACGCCCGGCACTCTGACCGAGGACGCATTGCTCGATGCGCGATCGCATAATTACCTGGCGGCGCTGAGCGAAGCGCAGGGCGAGTTGGCACTGGCTTGGCTCGATCTTTCGACTGGCGAATTTGGGGTGCAAACCGTGCAGGCCGCGCAACTGGCCACCGGCCTGGCGCGACTCGAGCCCAACGAGTTGCTGGTGCCCGATCGGCTGTTGTCGCGCGAGGCACTGACGCCAATCTTGAGCGAACGCCAGGCGTCGGTAACGCCGCTGGCATCGAGTCGCTTCGACAGCGACAACGCGCGGCGTAGGCTCGAGACCTTGTTCGGTGTCGGCACGTTGGAAGGCTTCGCCACCTACAGCCGCGCCGAGATCGCCGCCTGTGGCGCGCTGCTCGATTACGTCGAGCTCACCCAAGCCGGCAAACTGCCGCGCCTGTCTCCGCCACGCCGCCAATCCAATGGCGACGTGATGGAGATCGATGCCGCCACGCGGCGCAATCTGGAAATTACCCGCGGCATGGATGGCGGCCGCACCGGCTCTCTGCTCGCCACCATCGATCGCACTCTAACTGGGCCGGGCGC
>JBBSNV010000055.1:0-8525 GCA_038260375.1 Reyranellales bacterium | reverse complement strand
TGGTAGGCTTGGTCAGGTCGAACGAGCCGTACCAGCCGCGGCGCAAAGCAGGCGAAGTCATGATTTTCTCCGGCGCGCATAAAACAGAGGCGAGCCGGCTTTTGCAAGCGGCCAGATATCGAACTTTCGCTAGGCGGAGAATTCCAGCATCACGCCCGCGGCTTGCGGCGCCGGCACCAGCAGCCTGCCGTCATCGGTTTTGGTCGGCGTGATGCCGCCCCGCTCCAGCGCTTTCGCCGTGATCGCGATGTCGCGCACCTCGATGCCCAGCACCGCGGCGTGGTCGCCCGACCGCGCCGGCTGCAACCCGCCAAAGCGCGCCGCGAATTGCGCGCGCGAAACATAATGGATCGGTGCGCGGCCCAACTTGACCGTGAAGCCGTCCTTGGCCTTGGCGATAACGACACCACCGAACACTTTGGCAGCGGCGGCTTCGTACTTGGCCGGATCGTCCGCCACCACAGTGATTCCGGTCAGGCTCTGCGCGCCATTGGGATGGTTCTGCCATTCCTTGCGATAGACGAATTGCGGCGTGCGCTGGTCGCACACGAACAGCCCGACGCCAGGCCGCTGGTCATGCGGCAGGCGGACGATGCGGAACTCCGCTTTCTCCATTTTGCCGGCTACTTCGACGCCGCGGCTGAATTCGATGATCGGCTCGGGTTTGATCCCGGCTGCCGTCCACGCTTGATGCGCCAGATGGGCGCCATCGGTCTGCAGCGCGATATTGGCCAGCGCACCGCCCTCGTCGGCGATCTTCTTGTAAGGCGCGTTGAGTGGGTCAGGCTTCAGCACGCCGAGCAATTCGATGTAATCGCCGTCCAGGATCATCAGATGGTTGGCGGTGCCCATATGCGAATGGATGCCGCGCGGCTGCACGTCGAAGCCCAGCCGCTCGTACAATTTCCCCGCCGCTTCGATTTCCGGCACCACGATCATCACATGATCGATGCCCTTGAAAGCTTGAGCCATCGCGCTTCTCCTTACTCGGCCGTGCGGCGGGCAATGATGCCGATGCCCTTCATGGTCATCACCAGCTCGCCCTTTTGGTTATGCACTTCGTAACGGTTGAACACGCTGCCGATATTGGGCTTGGAGCGCGACGGCTTCTTGTCGGCGATGACGATGCGGGCGGAGATCGTGTCGCCGGCATAGACCGGCTTCAGCCAACGTATCTCGTCCAGGCCGGGCGAACCAAGACTCGTTCCGGGCGACAGATAGCTGTCGACCATCAGCCGCATGCACACCGAACAAGTGTGCCAGCCCGACGCAATCAAGCCGCCGAAGAACGACTGCTTGGCCGCTTCCTCGTCGATGTGGAATGGCTGCGGGTCGAACTTGGTGGCGAAGTCGACGATCTCTTGCTTGGTCATCGTCTTGGAACCCAGATCGAACACCGCGCCGATCTCGTAGTCTTCCCAATAGCGTTGCACGCCCGGCATTACCCTCTCCCAATCCTGCTTCTGATCTTGCAGTGGCTAATCTTGCAAAGCTTGGCCCATGCGCTTGGCCACTTCTTCCAGCATCACCTCGCTGGCGCCGCCGCCGATCGATTGCACGCGCGCATCGCGCACCATGCGTTCGATGGCGCTGTCGGTGATGTAGCCGAAGCCGCCGTGGAATTGCTGGCAGGTATAGCCCACCTCGTTGACCAGCTCGCCGCACAGCGCTTTGACCATCGACACTTGCGCCACGCATTCGATGCCTTGGGCATCCAGCCACGCCGTGTGGTGCACCAATTGCTGCGCGGCTGCGGTTTTGGCCGCCAGCATCGACAGGCGCTGGCGGATCGCCTGCTTGTCCCACAACGGCGCGCCAAAGGCTTTGCGGTCCAAGGTGTACGCATGCGTGAGCTGCAACATTTTTTGCGATTCCGCCGCCGCCATGGCGCCGATCACCAGCCGTTCATTCTGGAAATTCTGCATGATGCCATAGAAGCCGCGATTTTCCTCGCCCAGCACGGCATCGGCCGGCAAGCGGCAATCCTCGAACACCAGCTCGGCGGTGTCGGAGCAGCGCCAGCCCATCTTGTCGAGCGCGCGGCCCACTCTAAATCCAGGGGCGCCCTTCTCGACGATGAACATGGTGATGCCGCGGCTGCCCTTGACGTCGGGATCGGTCTTGGCCGCGACGAAATACAGATCGGCGTGCACGCCGTTGGTGATGAACATCTTGGCGCCGTTTAGCACCCACTCGTTGCCTTCGCGCCTGGCCCGCGTGCGCACGCCGGCCACGTCGGACCCAGCATCGGGCTCGGTCACCGCCACGGCGCAGATCTTTTCGCCGCGAATCACCGGGCCGAAATAACGGTCCTTCTGCGCCTTGCTGCCAAAGCGCGCCAGATGCGGCGAGGCCATGTCGGTATGCACCAGCACGGTGATGGCAAAACCGCCGAAGCTGGAGCGCCCGCATTCCTCGGCCAGGATCACCGAAGCGCGCGAATCCATGTCGGAGCCGCCGTATTCGGTTGGATAGCGCATGCCGAAGAAACCCAGCTCGCCCATGCGCCGCAGCACGTCGCGCGGCACCATGCCCTCGGCCTCCCAGGCCTTGGCCTTGGGCTCGACCTCCTCGGCGACGAAGCGGCGGATTTGGCTGCGGATCAGATCGTGTTCTTCGCTGAAATAGGGGGACAGCATGACATTCCGTTCTTTGATGTGCGCCGAACGCTAGCACGCGTTGTGCCAGTGTCCAGCCTAAGCCGTCAGCCAGTTCCGCAAAGCCGCATTCACCGCATCGGGCTGTTCGAGAGGCGAAACATGGCCGCAGCGCTCGATCACGGTCAGCGTGGCGTTCTCGATGCCAGCCGCCATTTCCTGACTATGTTCGCGCGGCGTCAGCGCATCCTCGCGGCCGCAGATCACGGCCGTCGGCACGGCAATCGAGGCCAGTTCGGCGCGGCTGTCGGGCCGCGCCAGTATGGCGCGCTGCTGACGGACAAACCCCTCACGCCCGATGCTTTGCGCCATGTCCTGCAAGGTCGCCACCAACTTCGCATCGTTCAGCCGATCCCGATGCACCAGCAATGGCAGCAACCGTGCCGTCACGCCCTTGAAAGCGCCGATGGCGGATTGGGAAATCAAAGCCTGGCGCCGCTTACGCTGCTCCTCGCTATCGGCGCGCGCCGAGGTATCGACCAGCGCCAATCGCGTCACGCGCTGCCGGGCGCGGCGCAAGATTTCGAACGCGACGTAGCCACCCATCGAAAATCCCACCAGGGCAAAACGCGGTGGTGCCGTGGCCAGCACGCGCTCGGCCAATGCCGTCACGCTGTCGTCGTGCCATAGCTCGGGAATGAGCGCGTCGGGAGCAAGCGTGCGTTGCGCCTCGAACAGCCGGGCGTCATTAAGCAGGCCCGGCAGCAGAACCAGTTCGCTCACGACGGACTAGCGGATCAAGCGGGAGAGTTCTTTGAACTCGTCGGTGCCGGCGCGGCCCAGCCACTCGAACAGCACCATCTCGGTGGTGACGATCGAAATGCCGTTCTGGCGCAGCCGCTCCAGCGCTTGGGCAGCACTAGCCGGCTTGCGCGAGGTGACAGCGTCGCTCACCACGAAGACCTGGTAGCCGAGTTGCTGCAGTCCGATCGCCGTCTGCAGTACGCAGACATGCGCTTCGACGCCGGCCAGCACGACCTGGGTGCGGCGCGACTGGCGCATGCGCGACATGACCGAAGGTTCGCCGGCGGCAGAGAACGTCATTTTGGGGAATATGACATCGCGGCCGCGCACCCGATCGGCCAGCTCCGCCACGGTCGGCCCCAAACCATCGGGATATTGCTCGGTCAAAGTGGCCGGCACACTGAGGCGGCTGGCCGCCGTCAGCAGGATCAGCGAATTGGCCAGTACCGGCGCCGGCTCGTGCATCGCCGGGATCAGCTTCTCCTGCAGGTCGACCAGCAGCAGTGCCGACAGGCGATAATCCAACAACATGAAATCTCTCCCCAACCCACCGTAACCAAATGCCCGAGCGGTTCCAAGGCAAACACCGCAGCCGACACGCTCATTCCCGCCTAAGTGCCTGACATTTCGGTATCTCTTTTACGCCAACCGGCCCAGGCCGGATGCCCCGAGACATAGCAGCGCTGTATAAAAAACGGCGGATTTCTGCCATTCGTGCGTTGACAGGACAGCTTTGAGACATAATATCCGCTGCAACTGCGAAATTGCCGGCGCCGAGGTATCGGAACGCCGTCCTTCTACCAGCGGCCTTTGAAGGGACGCGACGCGCTCCCCGGCCGATACCTGATAAGAGATTGATTTATATATGACATTTGAAGACCTTGGGCTTAGCCCGGCGGTGCTGCAGGCAGTCACCGACGCTGGCTACTCCGAGCCCACGCCCATCCAGGCACAGGCCATTCCCTACGTGCTGATGGGCCGCGACGTGTTGGGCTGCGCCCAGACCGGCACCGGCAAGACCGCCGGCTTCACTTTGCCGATGATCGACATTCTGGCTTCCGGCCGCGCCAAGGCGCGCATGCCGCGCTCCTTGATCTTGGAGCCGACCCGCGAATTGGCCGCCCAGGTTTCGGAGAATTTCGAGGTCTATGGCAAGCACAACAAGCTTTCCATGGCGCTGCTGATCGGCGGCGTGTCGTTCGGCGACCAGGAAAAGAAACTCGACCGCGGCGTCGACGTGCTGATCGCCACACCAGGCCGCCTGCTCGACCATATCGAGCGCGGCAAGGTGCTGCTGTCCGACGTCAAGGTGCTGGTGATCGACGAAGCCGACCGCATGTTGGACATGGGTTTCATCCCCGACATCGAGCGCATCGTTTCCTTGCTGCCCAAGATTCGCCAGACCTTGTTCTTCTCCGCCACCATGCCGCCGGAGATCCGCAAGCTGGCCGACAAATTCCTGATGAACCCCAAGGAAGTTTCGGTCTCCAAACCGGCCACCGCCGCTACCACGGTCAAGCAAGGCTTGGCCATCGTGCGCGACGACGACAAGCGCGAAGCGCTGCGCCGGCTGATCGCCAGCGAAGACGTGCAGAACGCGCTGATCTTCTGCAACCGCAAGCGCGATGTCGACATCCTCTACAAATCGCTCAAGCGGCACGGCTTCAGCGTCGGCGCATTGCACGGCGACATGTCGCAACCGGCCCGCACCGAGACCTTGGAGCGCTTCAAGAACAACGAGATCAAGCTGCTCTGCGCCTCCGACGTGGCGGCGCGTGGCCTCGACGTCGACAATCTGAGCCATGTGTTCAATTTCGACGTGCCGATCCACAGCGAAGACTACGTCCATCGCATCGGCCGCACCGGCCGCGCCGGCAAGACCGGCGTGGCTTACACCTTGGCTTCGCCCGATGACGGCCGTTTCGTCGCCGCCATCGAACAAATGCTGGGCATGGTCATTCCGCGCATCGAAGTGCCGGAATTGGTGGCCGAATTCTCCGCCGAAGAGGAAGGCGGCCGACGCGGCCGCGGTCGCGGTCGTCCCGGTCAAGGCGCCAAGCCCAGCGGCGGCAACAGTCGCGGTGGACGCGGCAATGGGCGCGGCGGCAACAGCCGTTCGCGCACCAACAACGATAGCCACGGCGACAACCGCGACGCTCCGGCTCCGGCAATGCAAGCCGATGCCGCGCCGACTAACGCGGCCGAGGAAATGCTGACCCCGGTGCCGGGCGCCACCATCGAAATCCCAGCCATACCGCAAGCGGTGGCCGAAATCGTACCGCAATCGGCCGAACAAACCCAGGATCGTCAGCCGGAACGACACGACGAACGCCAGCCGCAGCGTCGTGAAGAACGCCGCGACCGCCAACCGCGCAACGATCAGCGCCCTCAGCGTGCGGACCACCGTGGGGAACCCAAAGGTGAACCAAGAGGCGACCAACGGGGCGAGCCGCGCGATTACCAGCGCAACAACGAACAACGCGCCGAGTCGCGCGAACCGCGCCGCGATTACGGCCACGGCAATGGCGGCAACGACCGCAACGATCGCGGCAACGATAGGCGTCGCCCGCAACGCGACAATGACAGCGGGCCGTCGGTGGTGGGCATGGGCGATCACATGCCGGCCTTCCTGGCGCGACCCACAAGAGAACGCTAGAGCAACGAGCGCCAACGCCGGAGCGGGCCATGCAAACCATTTTCGTCATGGTGAAATGCGAATTGGGCAAGGCCTACGACACGGCCGACGGCGCCGTGCAGTCGGTCGAGCAAGTGTCGGAGGTCTACTCGACCTCCGGCCAATACGACTTGCTGATGAAATGCTATTTGCCCGACGACATGGATATCGGCCATTTCGTCACCAGCAAGATCCAGACCCTGCCCGGCGTGAAGGACACCTTCACCCTAATCACGTTCAAGGCGTTTAGCTGACGTCGTCGATATCCTCAACGACAAGCTGATCCTGCCGCAGTGATCCATCTGAGTCTATTTTTCCGCCTTGATGCTTGCCTAGCTTAACAAGCTGGCCTTCGGCGGACACAAAACGCTGGGCAAAAAGCGCCTTAAGATTCGTAGATGAAACAAGTCTGAGTCATCTCGCCCAAAGCAAGCAAGGGAATTCGCGCTACCGCCGAGTCCAAAAATGCAGCAATGAGATTATACAAACCACTATTTGCTGAAATCTCAGCCATCCATTTCTCAGGATAGTATCTTGAAAACATTCCACAAATAAAAAGCCCGACATAATAATTAGCAAACTCATTCGAATTTTGAGACGCAATCTGGAAATAGGAGACTTTCTCCGAATAGCCCAAGCCATCAGGAAACCGCGTTTTCAATCTTTCTTCGGGCGAAGTCTCATCATAATTATGCTCTAAAATAAAACCGCTATCTCCATCTTTTATAAGAAGGCTGTCGGTGAAGCTTGGGTGAAATTCAAATTGATTTTTTATTTTTATTATATCATCTGGATGAGCCGGATGGACAGTTATCACATCACGCCACCGCTGATTTTCATTTGGCCAGTGCGACGATTCAATCGATACGCGCAATAGATTTGATTTAAGTTGATGGGCAGCTAACACCCGTCTCATATCTGGTAAATTCGCGAGACACCATAACAGCGATATTCCATCGTCGCTAAGTGACACCGTCGCCCCGATTGGGGAAACGAAAGAACGATGTGATGTAGTGCTCATTTGTCCACGCATAACTGTTACTTGACCTGGCACAATCGATGGTTGGGCGCTTCTACGCCATAATTCGAATGTCCCATATCGTCCCGCAAGACCATTTGAAGGTATAGCTTTTAAAGAATTTGAGCTCGCGCCATTAGCCGGTCGTGCAGGATTCTGATATTTGAAGGTCAAACCATGGTGAGCATGCTGCCCGCGGGCACGATCCAAACTGCTGTCGCCCGTTGCAAACAACAAAATCTGCGCAAGCGCGAGCGACATTGCTGAATAGTATAATAGTACTGGCTTTGTTGCATTTGACGTTGAACTAGCCGCATCAAAATATTCCTTGGCTTGAATTATACAGTATCCAATTTGGACGGCCTGCTTGCGGACATTTCGCATTTGAGTTGCCGGAGTTCTATGAAGTCTCACCAGTTGACTCTGCGCGTATTCGACATCCCGAAATAAAAGCAGCTCATTCCATATTCTTGAATGTGCATAAGACTCCGAGATTGATCGAATACCATATTCTCGCGTTGCCATAATCCTAAGCCCACACTTCCTTATATAGCGCCACCATCTCCTCGATCGTGGGGATGCGCGGGTTGTTGTTGGGCGAGCCCGAGGCCAGCGCCTGCTCGGCCATCTTGGGCATGATGGCGAAATACTTCGCCTCGTCGATGCCATAGGCCTTGGGTGTCGGCACTTTGAGATCCTGGTTCAGCTTGCGCAGCGCCTCGAGCAGTTCGGCCACCGCCGCCTGGTCGCCTACCTTATCGTCCACCACGCCCATCGCCCGCGCGCAGTCGGCATAACGGTTCAACGCCGCGCCGGCCGAGAACGCGGTGATCGCCGGCAGCAGCATGGCGTTGGACAGACCGTGCGGGACATGGAAATGCGCCCCTATGGGTCGGCTCATGCCGTGTACCAGCGCCACCGAGGCATTGGAGAACGCCATGCCGGCTTGCGTCGCGCCCAGCATCATGGCCTCGCGCGCCGCTTTGTTGTCGGGCTGGTCGCACACAATGCGGATGTTCTTATAGACCAGCCGCATGGCGTTGATCGCCAGCCCATCGGCATGGGGATTGGCCTTGCGGCTGACATAGGCCTCGATCGCGTGGGTCAGGCTGTCGATCGCGGTGTCGGCGGTCAGGCGATAGGGCTTGGTCAGGGTCAGCTCGTAATCGACGATCGCCGCCGAGGCCAGGCAGGCCAGGCCGGAGATCAACATTTTCTCGTCGGTCTCGACATCGGTGATGATGGTAAAGCGCGTGACTTCCGAGCCGGTGCCAGCCGTGGTCGGGATCGCCAGCAGCGGCAGGCCCAGCTTCGGGATCGGGTTGGGCACTTTATAGTCGCGCATCTTGCCGCCATTGGCCGCCAACACCGAAATCGCCTTGGCGGTGTCGATCGGCGAGCCGCCGCCCAGCGCGATCAGGCTGTCGTAAGC
>JBBSNV010000054.1:0-8536 GCA_038260375.1 Reyranellales bacterium | reverse complement strand
TCGCCAAGCTGCGCGACGCCATCGCACAGTCGGACTAAATCCACTAGGCCGGACGAAATTCATTGAGGATTTTAACCTCTCCCACGGGGAGAGGTCGAGCGGACGAGCCTTAGCGAGACCGCGAGGGTGAGGGGCCTCACGAAAACTTTTCTTTAGGCCCCTCACCCGCTCGCTATCGCTTGCGACCTCTCCCGCGGGAGAGGTAATGATCAATACGGGCTGGAGCCGCCCTTGGCGGATTTGGCTGGCTTCTTGGCGCCGCCGCCCTTTCCAACTGAGGCGCCGGCGCGCATTGTCGCCACCGTGGCCTTGGCCGCGTTCATCAGGATCGCGCTGTCGTTCAGGATGGTGACGAACTGGAAGCCCCAGGAAATCATCTTCAACGCGTATTCCGGCGACGAGCAGTGGATGCCGGCGCGCAGCTTGTGTTTCTGCGCCGCGGCCAGGATTTTCTTGATCGCCGCCACCACCTTAGGATCGGTCTGGTCGCCGCGCGGCTCGCCGCCGAGAGACAAGCCGAGATCCGCCGGTCCGATATAGATGCCGTCGAGATTCTTCACGCTCATGATCTCGTCGAGATTGTCGAGCGCCTTCTTGGTCTCGATCATCGCCATGGTGACGATTGTTTCGTTGGCTTTCTGCGCGTAATCGGCGCCGCCATACCAGGTGGCGCGCATTGGCCCGAAGCTGCGATAGCCCTTGGGCGCGTAACGCGCCGCGCCGACGAAGGCCTCGCATTCGGCCCGCGTGTTGATCATCGGGCAAATCAGCCCATAAGCACCGGCGTCAAGCAATTTCATGATGATGCCCTGCTCGAGCCAGGGCACGCGCGCCATCGGCGTGATCGTGTTGCTGGTCGAGATCGCCTGCAGCATCTCGACCGCCGCCTGGTAGCCGACATGGCCGTGCTGCAGGTCGATGGTCAGCGAATCCCAGCCCGCCTGGGCCATGTTTTCCGCGGCAATGCCGCTCGGAATGCCCAGCCAGCCATTGACCACCGCGCCGCCGCGCTTCCAGATGTTGCGAACATTGCTCTCACGCATGGCGGGTTCCCCTTTTAAATTTTGTTGGCCGGACATTTAGTCCGGTCCCGGTTCCTGTCAACAATCCTGCCCTAAACGCGCGAATTTTTAGCCACTACGCACCCAACGTCAAAATTTTGTGCAGCGCGGCAACGGATTCATTGGACCGCAGCCGAAAGTCAGCGTTCAATCCGACTATGAACTTGTCGGACAAGTTGCCGATAAGCAAGCGATACAAAGTCGCCGCGCGTATTCAGCGTATTCAAGCGTAAGAATCATAACGCACCAGTCGAGTAACTCTGGGCGACCAACAGGAGGAGAGCAGGATGACCAAGAGGAGCGTAACCCGTCGTAGGTTCATGCAAGGATCGGCGGGTGTTGCAGCCGCAGCCGCCTTCACGTCGATGCCGTTCGTGCGCGGCGCGCATGCCGCCGGCAAATTGACCATGGGCTTCTGGGATCATTGGGTGCCCGGCGCCAACGACACCTTGACCAAGATCGTCAACGATTGGGGCGCCAAGGAAAAAATCGAGGTGCAGTGCGACTACATCACGTCGCAAGGCAACAAGAATCTTTTGACCATCGCCGCCGAAGGCCAAGCTAAGGCTGGCCACGATATTCTGGCGATGCCGACCTGGTGGCCGGTGGACAACGCCAAGCGGCTCGAGCCGATGGACGACGTCATGGCCGAGCTGATCAAGCTCAACGGCAAGGTCAATGGCACGGTCGAGTATCTCGGCCGTCATGGCGGTTCTTGGTACGCCGTGCCCGCTACCTGCGGCAGTCAGATCAAAGGGCCTTGCACGCGCCTCGATTTGATGAAGAAATACGCCGGCATCGACATCCAAGCGATGTATCCGGCCGGCTCGGCGCCCAAGGCCGATGCCTGGAACATGGATACGTTCATCAAGGCGGCCGAAGCCTGCCACAAGGGCGGCAACCCGTTCGGCATCGGCCTGGGCCAGACCAGCGATTCGGTCGACACAGCCGGCGCCATCTTCCAGTCGTTTGGCGCCACCCTGGTCGACGCCAAGGGCACCATCACGGTCAACTCCAACGAAGTGAAGCAGGTGTTGGACTACTACAAGAAGTTGGCCGGTTTCCTGCCGCCGGACGTGCCGGCCTGGGACGACTCGTCGAACAACAAGTGGCTGGTGTCGGGCAAGGGTTCGTTAATCATGAACCCGCCCAGCGCCTGGGCGGTGGCCAAGCGCGACGCGCCGCAAGTGGCCGAGCAATGCTGGACCCACGGCATGCCAGCTGGGCCTAAGGGTCGCTTCTCGCCGTTCCTGCCGTATTTCCTCACGTCGTGGAATTTCGGCAAGAACAAGACCGCTGCCAAGGCGCTGATCGTGCATCTGTCGCAACCCGACAACGTCGCCAAGCTGGTCGAAGCGTCGGGCGGTTACGATCTGCCGGCCTTCGAGAAGCTGACCACCTTGAAGACCTGGGCCGAAGCGGGTCCGCCGAAGGGCACGCTGTACCACTACCCGAACCCGCACAACCATCAGATCCTGTCGATCGCGGCATCACCCGCGCCGCCGAAGATTGCGGCGCAAATCTACTCGCAGGCGATCATGACTAAGATGGTGGTGCGCCATAACCAGGGCGAGTCGATGGACAAGACCATCGCTTGGGCTTCGAGCGAACTCGAAGGCTTCACTCGCACTTAAACGGGCGGGATGCGGATAACGATGGGCGGGCGCCATAACAAAGCGCCCGCCTGTTGTCGCATCTTTGCGTCTTAGAATCTTAGAATCACCGCCATTCTACCGGGAGCATGAGCGATGGTTGACGCAGTAGCTTCACCCAATCATCTGGCGATCAACGCCAAACGGTCCAGCTTGCACAAGCTGATGCGCCGCAAATCCACTGTCGCCTTCTTGATGACCTTGCCGCTGTTGACGGTGATCGGCTTCTTCGTGATCTATCCCGCGGGCTACGCCATCCATCTGGCGACCCTGAACAAATCGATGGAGCGATTCGTCGGCTTCGACAATTTCCTGTTCCTGTTCAAGCGCGACACCTTCTGGATGGTGGTGCAGCAATCGGTGATCTTCGCGGTCAGCGCGGTGATCTTCAAAGCGCTGATCGGCCTGTTCGTGGCGCATTTCGTGCACAACATCCCGGCCAAGGGCCAGCGCAAATGGCGCGGCATGCTGCTGGTGCCGTGGGTCATCCCGCCGGCCATGAGCACCTTGGCCTGGCTATGGCTGTTCGACCCCTCCTACAGCGCCTTCAACTGGATCTTCAACCATCTCGGTATGGAGAACGTGAACTGGCTGGGCGACAAATTCTGGGCCCGTTTCTCGGTCATCCTGGTCAATGTCTGGTACGGCGCGCCGTTCTTCCTGATCATGTATCTGGCGGCGCTGAAATCGGTGCCCGAGCAGCTTTACGAAGCCGCCGACATCGACGGCGCCAACTGGTATCAGAAGCTGTGGTACGTGACCCTGCCGATGATGCGCAACATCATCGCCATCACCGTGCTGTTCTCGCTGATCGTCACCTTCGCCAATTTCGACATCGTGCGGGTGCTGACGGCAGGCGGCCCGATCGACCAGACCCATGTCTTCGCCACCTGGTCGTTTAAGGTCGGCATCGAGGGCAACGACATTCCGCTCGGCGCTTGCGTGTCGCTGTTCATGTTCCCGATCCTGGCGGTCGGCGCCTGGTTCATCCTGCGCGACATCACCAAGCGGGGGAATGAAGCATGAGCGTCACGACGATCAACGAGACCAAAGGCGGGCCCACCACGGGAGGTCCAAGTCGCCAGATCAAGTACGGCAGCGTCGCGAAGAGCCGCAAGCGGGTGTTGTACTGGTCGTATTTCTTCCTGGTCATTTTCGCGATTTTCTTCCTGATGCCGCCGCTCTATATGCTCATCACCTCGCTGAAAACCAGCCAGGAGATTTCGGCGGCGCAGAATCCGTGGTTCGTGTTTGGCCCGACCATCAACAACTATGTCAACCTGCTGACCTCCAACACCTACATCACCTTCTTCCGCAACTCGGCGCTGGTGTCGATCGCGGTGGTGGCGCTCACCATGCTGATCTCGGTGCCTGCCGCCTTCGCCTTGGCACGCATGAAGTTCTGGGGCTCGACGGCTTTGGCCACCGGCGTGTTCCTGACCTATTTGATCCCCGACACATTGCTGTTCATCCCGCTGTTCAAGCTGTTCAGCTGGATGCATGACGTGACCGGCATCGAGTTCATCAATCACTGGTGGGTGCTGATCCTCATCTATCCCACCTTGACCATACCGTTCTGCACCTGGATCATGATTGGCTACTTCGCCTCCATCCCCAAAGAACTGGATGAAGCAGCGCTGATCGACGGCGCCAGCTGGATGCAGACCTTGACCAAGATCTTCATCCCCGTGGCCTTCCCCGGGATTATCGCTGCCACGATCTTCGCCTTCACCGTCTCCTGGGCACAATTCCTTTACCCCTTGGCGTTCACCACCTCGGCAGATCAGTTGGTGCTGCCGGTCGGCATCATCACCACCCTGATCAAGGGCGACGTGTTCAACTGGGGCCAGATCATGACCGGCGCGCTGCTGGGAGCGGCGCCGCCGCTGATCATCTACGCCTTCCTGATGGACTATTACATCGCCGGCCTCACCGCCGGCGCCACCAAAGGCTAAGGGTCAAAGTCATGGCAAAAGTAACTTTGCGTAAAGTGGTCAAGAAATACGACGACACCTTGGCGGTGCGCGGCATCGATCTGGATATCGCGGACAAGGAATTCGTCGTGCTGGTCGGCCCTTCGGGCTGCGGCAAGAGCACGACCTTGCGCATGATCGCCGGGCTGGAGGAGATCACCGACGGCGAAATCAGCATCGACGGCTTCGTCGTTAACGACGTGCCGCCCAAGGATCGCGACATCGCCATGGTGTTCCAGAACTACGCGCTATATCCTCATATGAGCGTGGCTGAAAACATGTCGTTCGGCCTGCGCTTGAAGAAAGTGCCCAAGGCCATCATCAAGCAGCATGTCGACAACGCCGCGCGCATCCTGGACATCACCGAGCTGTTGGACCGCAAGCCCAAGCAACTGTCCGGCGGCCAGCGCCAGCGCGTCGCCATGGGCCGCGCCATCGTGCGCAATCCCAAGGTGTTCCTGTTCGACGAGCCGCTGTCGAACCTCGATGCCAAACTGCGCGTACAAATGCGCACCGAGATCAAGAAAGTGCACCAGAAGGTACGCACCACCACCGTCTACGTCACCCACGATCAGATCGAGGCCATGACCCTGGCCGACCGCGTGGTGGTGATGAACCATGGCCGCATCGAGCAGATCGGCACGCCTAACGATCTCTACCATTCGCCAGCCACCAAATTCGTGGCCGGATTCATCGGCTCGCCGGCCATGAACTTCATTCCCTGCCGCCTGGAACAGGCAGCCGGCGCCTTGCGCGTACAGCTCAATTCCGCGGTGTCCCTACCGGTGCCTACTCATCGCAGCGCCGCCTACCAGCCCTATATCAACAAGGATCTGCTGCTGGGCCTGCGGCCGGAGCATCTGATCGATGCTCGCCCGCATATGGAGCCCGGCATGCATGCCTTCGACGTGCCGATCGACGTCATCGAACCGATGGGCATGGAAACCTTGCTTTATTGCTCGATCAACGGTGCCGAAGTCTGCGCCCGCGTCCATCCCAATGCCCCGGCCGTGGCCGGTGCGTCGCTGAAACTTGCCGCCGACATGGAACGCATGCACTTGATCGACAACGAAAGCGGCCGCGTCATCTGACGCGGTCTTAACAACGCGTCATCTGACGCGGTCTTAACAACGCGTCATCTGACGAGGGCTTTCTTCAGTCAATCAGTGGAGTACAGCTATGGGTAAGTCATCGGGCAAGGTCGCTTGGATCACCGGCGCCGGCAGCGGCATCGGCCGCGCTTCGGCCATCGCTTTGGCCTTGGACGGCGCCACGGTGATCCTCACGGGGCGGCGGCGCGAACCGCTCGAAGAGGTGGCGGCTGAGATCACTAAGGCTGCCAAAGGCACCGATGGCAAAGCCTTTGCCGAACCGGCCGATGCCGGCGACGCCAAGGCGGTGCAAGCCATCGCCGACCGCATCAAAGCCAAGCACGGCCGGCTCGACATCCTGTTCAACAACGCCGGCCTCAACGTGGTGTTGCGCAACTGGGACCAGCTGACACCAGAGGGTGTCGACACCACGATCGACGGCAATCTGCGCAGCGCCTTTTATTGCACCATCGCCGCTTTGCCGATGATGCGGGCCCAAAAGGACGGGCTGATCATCCACACCTCGTCTTGGGCCGGGCGTTACGTGTCCCTGGTGTCGGGCGCCACCTACAGCGCCGCCAAGCACGCCATGCTGGCGATGAGCGAAAGCCTCAACCAGCAAGAATGCATGAACGGCATCCGCTCCTGCTGCCTGTGCCCGGCCGAGGTGGCGACGCCGATCCTCGATAAGCGCCCAGTGCCGGTCTCGGCCGAACAGCGTGCCCGCATGATCCAGCCGGAAGACATGGCGGCGATCGTGTTGTTCGTGGCGCATATGCCGGCAAGCGTCGTGCTCAACGAAATCCTGGTCAGCCCCACTCATAACCGCGGCTATGTCGCGGCGCTGCAACAGACCGGCCGCGCCTAATCTTTCGTCGTTTCAAGTTTGGAGCAATCAAGTGAAGACCGTTCCCGTCGCCCAATTGCAAACTTTTGTCGCCGACATCTTCGCCAAGGCCGGCTGCTCGGCTGCCGAGGGCAAGCGCATTGCGCATTATTTGACCCAGGCCAATCTGGTCGGCCATGACAGCCATGGCGTCATTCGCGTGCCGCGCTATGTCGAGGCCCTCAAGGGCGGCACGGTGCTGGCCGACCAGACCATCGACCGAGTGATCGACACCCCGGTGCTGGCGGTGGTCGACGGCAAGTTCGGCTTCGGCCAGACCGTAACGCCGCAAGCGGTCCAACTCGGCATCGACAAAGCCAAGGCGTCGGGCGTTGCCGTGATCGCGCTACGCAACTCGGGCCATCTCGGCCGCGCCGGCGATTGGGCCGAAATGGCGGCCGCCGCCGGCATCATCTCGATCCACTTCGTCAACGTCGCAGGCAGTCTGCTGGTAGCACCGTTCGGCAGCGTCGAGCGGCGCATTTCGACCGCACCGTTCTGCGTCGGCGTGCCGATGCCGCCCAAGGACGGCAAGCCCGGCAATCCGCTGATCCTCGACTTCGCCACCGCGCTGGTGGCGGAGGGCAAAGTTCTCGTCGCCAGCAATGGCGGCAAGAAAGTGCCCGACAACGCGATGATCGAGCGCGACGGCAGCATGAGCGGCAACCCCGCCACTCTGTACGGCCCGATCGAGGGCACCAGCGGGCGCGATGCCAAGCAGGGCAAGGGCGCGATCCGCACCTTTGGCGAGCACAAAGGCTCGGGCCTGGCGTTCATGTGCGAAATTTTGGGCGGCGCGCTGACCGGCGGCGGCACCTGCGGGCCGGGCCCGCGCCAATTGGCCAACGGCATGCTGTCGATTTACATGTCGCCCGAGTTCTTCGGCTCCGACCATGCCTATGCCGAGGAGGCGCGCAAATACATCGAGTTCTTCAAGAGCGGCCAGCCATCCATCAAGGGCGGCGAAGTGCTGATCCCGGGCGAAGTCGAAATCCGCAACCGCGCCGACCGCACCAAGAACGGTGTGCCGCTGCAGGACGACACCTGGAAGGCGATCGGCGCCGCGGCGCAGAGCGTTGGGGTGAGCGTGCCGACTTAAAGCGCGCTTAAGCTTGGTCGAAGAAGCCAATCATTCGGAGAATGTAGCCGTTCTCGATGATCGCGATATCGATGCCGGCCACGACCAGCGAGCCATCGGCTTTCACCCTCTGCCAGTTGAAGCGCAGCACATCGTGATGCGCCTCGATCTCGCTGGTCATGACGATGCGTGAGCCGGGTCGTCGCACTTGTACGCGGAAAATATGCTCGATCAGATTGTCGATGCCGGTCACGAGGACGGTGGGATCGACATAGGCGCTGTCGGCACGCCGCACGCCGTTCAGTTTGGCGCGGCTCGCCGCCGAATCGGGTGCGTTCCAGGCCTCGGTGTAAGCCGCAATGATCCGCCGATGATCGGCCCTCATGCTTTGCCTTGATAATCCTTGTTCACCACATAAAGCGGATCGGGCACGCCGTCGAACACGCTCAACAGATTGCGGATCGAGCGCACGCACATGCGGTCGAACGCCTCGCGCGTTACGCCGGCGACATGCGGCGCGGTGATCACGTTGGGCAGCTTGAACAGCTTATTGTCGGTGCGCGGTGGCTCGGCATCGAATACGTCGAGCCCCGCGCCGGCCAGTTTGCCGCTGTCGAGCGCCGCATGCAGCGCTGCCTCGTCGACCAGCCCGCCGCGCGCGGTGTTGATCAGGAACGCCGTCGGCTTCATGCGCGCAAGCCGCGCGGCATCGAACAGGTTCAAGGTCTCCTTGCTCTTGGGACAGTGGATGGTGACGAAATCGGCCCGCGCTACTGCCGCGTCGAGATCGCTCAC